>NZ_ATXH01000060.1 GCF_000421585.1 Thermodesulfatator atlanticus DSM 21156 | reverse complement strand
CGCCGCTTCCTGGGCATCTCTGCTCTCGACCCTGTCCCTGACTACTCCACTATCTCACGTTTCCGTTCCAACCTCAAATCTATGAACCTTTACCGGGAATGTTTTAACGAACTCAAGCGCCAGCTTGCTAAAAAGGGCTTTGAGCTCAAAACAGGAAAGATTATTGACGCCCGCCTGGTCAAAGCAGCAAGAACCCCTGGCAAAGACGACGATGCTTCTTTTTCCAAAAAGGGCCAAAAGACGGTCTATGGTTACAAGGATCATATCGCAGTTGACCCAAAGTCTGAGTTTGTGACGGAATTTGTGTGCACCCCGGCCAACGTGCATGATTCCCAGATGTTGGAAGAACTCCTTGAAGGAGAGGAGAAAGCCATATTTGCGGACAAGGCTTATGATAGCCGAGAAATACGCCAGAAGTGTCGGCAAGAGGAAAGATTTTGTGGGGTGCTGTATAAAGGTTGCCGTGGGCGGTCTCTTTCGAAGAAACAGAAGAAGCTGAACAAGATATTTTCGCGGATCAGGAGCAAAGTGGAGAAAGTCTTTGGGATATTTAGCCTGCATCTTAATAGGACAAAGGCGAGGTATGTAGGGCTTTATGCCAATGAAATCCATCTGTTTTTGACGTGTTTTACCTACAATGTGCTTAATCTTACCTGGCACTTTAGGAGAGGGGAGGTTTTTTAAGGGAAGAACAGGCGAATTATGCCCAAAATAGAGAAATAGAGCGAAAAAAGTGGAAATAGAAGAAAATAGAGGTGAGTAACAAGGCAAATTTTGGTGATAATGGGAAAAATATTTCGATTTTGTTGATATTAAATTCATGGATGATAGAATTTTTGCTTAATTGTCCAAATTATTCAAAGGTCTCCTTATATATCAAAATCTGTCTGAAGACATCCTTTCTCGCATCAATGTAGTGCTACCCAAAATGCCGGACACTTTTGGGCCTCATCTTGAGGAGACATCATTTAAGCTGCCTCCCTGTATCTTCCCTCATAATATCTTGCCTCAAATT
>NZ_ATXH01000059.1 GCF_000421585.1 Thermodesulfatator atlanticus DSM 21156 | reverse complement strand
CAAGATATTATGAGGGAAGATACAGGGAGGCAGCTTAAATGATGTCTCCTCAAGATGAGGCCCAAAAGTGTCCGGTATTTTGGGTAGCACTACAACTCCTTTTGTGAAGAAGCTCGTTGACGAAGGGGGAGGCTACTTTTTCCTCTCGCGCCCAAGGCGTTTCGGGAAAAGCCTATTCCTCGATACCCTGCGCCAGGCATTCCTGGGAAAACGCGAGCTCTTCCGCGGGCTTTTTCTCGAAGAGAACTGGGATTGGTCCAGGAAGTATCCGGTGGTTTATATTTCTTTTGGTTCCGGGGTGATTAGGTCTCGTGATGAGCTTGTGGAGACCTTTTTTTCTATTTTGAGACGTCATGCTGACAGATATCAAATTTCTTACCACGAGAAACTCCCAAATAAACGCTTCGAAGAACTTATTTTGCGCCTTTCAGAAAAATATAATCAAAAAGTAGTCGTCCTTATCGACGAATACAACAAACCCATCCTGGACAATATTGACAAACCAGAGTTAGCGGCCGAGATCCGCGAAGAGTTAAAAAACTTCTACTCCGTACTCAAAGACGCAGACCCTTATCTCAAGTTTTGCTTCCTGACGGGTGTTACCAAGTTTTCCAAAGTCTCTATCTTCTCTGGCCTTAACAACCTGGAAGACATAACCATTTCGCCTGATTACGCGACCATATGCGGCTACACCCAGGAAGAATTTGAAAAGACCTTTGCCGACCGCCTGGAAGGGGTTGATCTTTCCGAGATGCGCCGCTGGTATAACGGTTACTCCTGGCTGGGAGAGCCTGTTTACAACCCCTTTGACATTTTGCTCTTTTTGCGCAATTTCGAGTTTCGGCCCTACTGGTTTGAGACTGGCACGCCCACTTTTTTGATAAAGCTTCTTACCGAGCGAAAGTTTTTTATCCCTGAGCTTGAGCACCTTGAAGTTGGGGAAGAACTGGTAGAAAGCTTTGAAATAGAGACGATTAAGCCTGAGACGATTCTTTTTCAGACGGGTTATCTCACCATAGAA
>NZ_ATXH01000058.1 GCF_000421585.1 Thermodesulfatator atlanticus DSM 21156 | reverse complement strand
CGGCCCCGGCGCCCTTCCCTCCTGCGTCACCCCTTGGCCTCCACTCCGGTGGCGGGGGATTGTTGACCCCTCTTCCCATCGGCTACGCCTTCCGGCCTCGCCTTAGGGTCCGGCTAACCCTGGGCGGACGACCCTTCCCCAGGAAACCTTGGGCTTACGGCGAGAGGGATTCTCACCCTCTTTATCGCTACTCGTGCCCGGATTCTCTCCTCCAGTACCTCCAGCAGCCCTCGCGGGTCTGCCTTCTTCAGCATCTGGAGTGCTCCCCTACCACTCATGCCCTAAGCATGAGTCCGCAGCTTCGGTGACTGGCTTAAGCCCCGTGGTATTTTCGGCGCAGCCCCGCTCGACCAGTGAGCTGTTACGCACTCTTTAAATGATGGCTGCTTCTAAGCCAACATCCTGGTTGTCTAAGCAGGGCCACCTCCTTTACCACTTAGCCAGTACTTCGGGACCTTAGCTGGCGGTCTGGGTTGTTCCCCTCTCGTCGCTGGACTTTATCACCCAGCGGCTCACTCCCAGGGTCCAACTGTAGGTATTCGGAGTTTGTCGGGGTTCGGTAGGCCGGTAAGCCCCCTAGCCCCAACAGTGCTCTACCCCCTACAGTCATCCCTGAGGCTGCACCTCAATGCATTTCGGGGAGAACCAGCTATCACGAGACTCGATTAGCTTTTCACTCCTACCCACAGCTCATCCGAGGAGTTTTCACCCTCCACCGGTTCGGGCCTCCAGCGGGTGTTACCCCGCCTTCACCCTGGCCATGGGTAGCTCGTCTCGCTTCGGGTCTGCCGCCAGCGACTTATCGCCCTTTCAGACTCGCTTTCGCTTCGGCTCCACCTCTACGGCTTAGCCTCGCCACTGACGACAACTCCCGGGCTCATTATGCAAAAGGCACGCCGTCACCCACACACCCGTGCAGGCTCCGACTGCTTGTAGGCCAGCGGTTTCAGGCTCTCTTTCACTCCCCTCCCGGGGTTCTTTTCACCTTTCCCTCACGGTACTCATGCTCTATCGGTGCGCAGGGAGTATTTAGCCTTGGAGGGTGGTCCCCCCTGATTCACACGGGATTCCTCGTGCCCCGTGCTACTTGGGTAGCACACCCAGGGAGCCC
>NZ_ATXH01000057.1 GCF_000421585.1 Thermodesulfatator atlanticus DSM 21156 | reverse complement strand
GCGCGTAAGCTCCTGTTATTTGCGTTTGCCAAGTATAAGAAAGCGATGGAGGAGTTGCAGTTGCAAATGGCTTGACAAAATCCACAGTATCTCGCTAGGGAGCCAGTAAGCGCCGACGAAAAGAGCTCATGAAATCTCCTCCACCTCAAAACTTACGATGTTCCGCTCCCGCTTGCTGAACTCAACCCCGATGAGCCAGATCTTCTTGCACTTCCCCTGGTACTTCTCAAAGTAGCGCTTCTCTTTTAGCTGCAAAAGTGCCTTTCCCTCGGGCTCATCCTCAACTACCTTGAACTCAAAGAGATAACACCTGCCTTCAAAAAGCACCGCCATATCCAGGCGGCCCTGGTTCGTGGCCTCTTCCACCCGCACATCCAGGCCAAGACCACAAAAATACGCGTAAAAAACACTGGCATAAAATCCCTCGTATTCTTCAAGCCCCGTCTTCCGAAACCAATCATGCGGGATACCGGCAAAGATCGCCTTGAAAACTTCTTCTAACTCCTTTGGTCGCCCTTCCTCCAGGGCTTCGTAAATACGGTCATAATGTTCTTCTTTGGTTGGTAGATCGCTAAAGGTGTTCAACAAAAAGTTGTTAAAACTTGTGCGCACCTCAAGGTTCGGAAAACCCAGGATATATTTGGTAAGAGGGCCGCGGCGCCTGGTGCCTTTTATCGTCAAATAGCCCGTCTGAAAAAGAACTGTCTCCGGGTAAATACGATCTACGTCAAAGCTTTCAAGGAGCTCATCTCCCACTTCGAGCTTTTCCAGTTTGGCCACGTTGAGTTTCCGGGCCAAAAGAAGCTTTATGAGAAAGGTAGGTGTGCCGGTCTCAAACCAGTAGGGCCGAAAATCATAACTTCGCAGAAAGAGCAAAATGTCAAAGGGGTTGTAAACAGGCTCGCCAAGCCAGGAGTAACCGTTATACCAGCGACGCACCTCAGAAAGATCAACCCCTTCCAACCGGTCGGCAAAGGTGTTTTCAAATTCTTCCTGGGTGTAGCCGCATATTGCAGCGTAATCAGGTGAAATAGTTATGTCTTCCAGGTTATTCAGACCTGAAAAGATCGAAACCTTGGAAAATTTGGTAACGCCGGTGAGGAAACAGAATTTGAGATAAGGGTCGGCGTCTTTGAGCACGGAATAGAAGTTTTTTAACTCTTCACGAATCTCTGCGGCAAGCTCTGGTTTGTGGATATTGTCAAGGATGGGTTTGTCGTATTCGTCGATAAGGACAACAGCTTTTTGGTTATGTTTTTCCACTAAGACTTCTAT
>NZ_ATXH01000056.1 GCF_000421585.1 Thermodesulfatator atlanticus DSM 21156 | reverse complement strand
AACTGACGCTTTTTCATAGGACACCTCCCTTGGCAAACTATTTTAACTTAACTCTCCCTTTCTGAGGTGTCCGGATTTTTAAGGTAGCAGTATATTCCTTTCCCATTTGTCCGCTAAATTTGCTAGCTGCACAAATAAATTCGTTTCTAAACACTGACGAGAGGGAAAGTGTCCGCCGAGCTCCCGTCTCATTAATTCAAGCCCATTGTTCAATCCCTCCACTGGATTCGTGGTATAAATATGCTTTCTGATTTCCTTCGGATAGTTCAAAAAGGCCAGATAATTTTCTTTTTTCTTCAAGATCTTATCTGCCAGTTTGGGTTTTTCTTCTTTTATAAGACAAACGAGTTGTTCAAGATACTGTTGGCCTTCTTTGAGATTATCTGCGCCTTTAAGACGCCAAAGTAGGTCTTTTACCTTTTTATAAAGTTCTTTTGAGAGGTTTTTCTTGAGATTTCTTCTGAAATGGGTCATACATAGTTGATGGTGGGCAAAGGGAAAGAGTTTGGGGATAAGATCTATAAGGCCAGAGAAGTCATCAGTAATGAAAAGAAGCACTCGGGAGAGTCCTCTTGAGATAAGATTTTTGAGCACATCAGTCCAGAACTCGATATTTTCCTTGCCTTGGCAGATCCAGTAGCCAAGGACACGTTTGTAGCCATCGAAGTCGATACCGATGGCCAGGAAGATAGTGATTTCTTTGATAGATTTATTGATACGCATTTTAGCCCAGTAGCCATCGATAAAGACGGCAAACATTTGTTTAGGTAAGGGTTGAGAACGGAAGGCATCGAGTTTTTCTTCTATTAGTTCAATGACGGTGTTAAGAGAATCTTCCGAGAAGGGGATGTTCAAGAGGTTAAGGGTATTTTTGATTTGTTCTTTTTTGTAGCCGTTAGTAAGGAAGGAAAGGAGGAGATTTTCGTAATCTTTATTGACGCGTTTCCAGGGTTCAGGTAGCAGAGCGGGCCGGAATGAGTTTCCGAAGCGGACCCTAGGGACTTTTAGGTTAAGATTAGCAAAGGAAAGGGATAAATTACGGGGATAGAAGCCGTTAGATTTATTATCTGGGTTATTATTTAGGAAATTTTCTCTTTATTTGACCATGAGGTAATTAAGGAATTCTTCAAAGAGTAGTTTAAGTGAAGGAGTTTGGCCTTGTGATTTGTTTTGAAGAAGAGAGAAGAGCTCATCAAAAAGGGTATTAAGGGATTGGAAGTTTTGATTTTTCATATTGCACCTCCTTTTTGCAAAGAGATTTGGACCCAAAATTTTACCCAGACACAATT
>NZ_ATXH01000055.1 GCF_000421585.1 Thermodesulfatator atlanticus DSM 21156 | reverse complement strand
TCAATTCCTTCCAACTACCCACCACTAAACCTCTTATCCACCTCTATAACCTTTACAACTTTTACAACCTATACGACCTTCCGCGCACATCGCCCTTTGCCCTTTGAATTTTCCGTATTCCGGCTGTTAAAATCATATTTCTTTCAATGGATTCCAGACTTTTACAATATCCTTAAAATCTTTCTCATTGTTAGTTATTAGTATCTTTTGATGCACTATAGCAGTAGATGCTATGACGGCATCAGGGAGTTTTATCTTTCTCCGTCTTCTTAAATCTATCGCTTCATCCACTATTTCATCTTCCAATCCTATAACTACAGCATCTTCAAGAAAACTTTTGGTTTCCCTAAAACTTTCTTCTGTGTGACCTTTCCAACCCAATATTTCTAATTTTGTTATAATAGAAATACAGAACGAATATTTTAAAATATCGTCTATTCTTTCTAAGATACCTTCAGGTAATCTACCAGCGAGAAAATATATCAAAATATCAGTATCAAAAAGATATTCTTTCTTCCCATTCATCTCTCATCTTCCTTATCTCTTTGTCAATCTCTTCTTCAGAATTTTCGACTTTTAGTATTCCATAATATTTTCTATAATCCTCTTCCCTTTTCCTTAAAATTTGAACCTTATCCTCAGGCAATAGAGAAAGAAAAGATATGACTCTGTCATAAATATCATCTTCTATTTTTAGAATGATTTCTTTCATAGCATTTCCTCCTTTATTTTCACTATAAATTTCCTCGTCATCCATAAATCCTCTTTTATACAATTCTTTCAGGATATTTCACCAATTCCCGCACAAGAATACCATCAAGCCCGAGGCTGGCAATAGCAGTAAAAAGCCCCGCAAAGGCCTGTGCGTAAGAAAGAAGACCATACCGCTCTGGACCCAGATACCGTGCCACCCACACCCCCACAAAAAAACCAACCCCAAGCCGTAAAAACTTCTCTACAAAAAGCCAAGAAGTATTAGCAAAATACCGCCTAAAGCCAGGATGCCTGGCAAGGGAATATATATTAAATTTCGCTGCGATGGCGGTTAGCATGTTTCTTAAGTTTTAGAGGTTTTAGAAGTTTTAGAAGTTCTAGAAGTTCTAGAGGTGGTAGAGGTTAGGGATTTGATTAATTGGTTGAGAAGATAGCTTATTTCGGCCAATTTTTTTTCGAAATCGTTATATTTCTCCTTAGAAATATATGCTAAATCCTTCGAAAGAAGTAAAAAGTACCTTAATTCTTCTAAAGAGCCGCGGGAAATATATAAATACCTTACGAACTCTTTTTTACTCCTTTTAGAACACCCCTCAACAATATTTGCTGGCACAGAATAAGCTGCTCTTTTTAGTTGATCAACTAGAGAATAAGTTTC
>NZ_ATXH01000054.1 GCF_000421585.1 Thermodesulfatator atlanticus DSM 21156 | reverse complement strand
AAACTGACGCTTTTTCATAGGACACCTCCCTTGGCAAACTATTTTAACTTAACTCTCCCTTTCTGAGGTGTCCGGATTTTTAAGGTAGCAGTATAGAGTTAACTTCCAAGTTTCACGAAGAAATCATAAGATATGAGGAGGAGAAGAAGATGCCCTATATAACTACGGCAGAAAAAATAGGGATCAAAAAAAGTTTTGAACAGGGGATAAAGCAAGGGATACAGCAGGGGATAAGGCAAGGGCTTCTTGAGGCCATCGAACTTGGTTTGAAATTAAAATTTGGTGCCAAGGGGCTTAAGCTCTTTTCTGCCATTAGCAAGATAGAAGACGTTGATAAGCTGAGGGCGATAAAAGAAGCTATAGAAGTAGCAGAAGATCTGTGTGACATAGAGGAATTGCTTTCTTAAGGTCAGGTAATCAGTAATCTGTGATCAGTGAACAGTGAGCAGAGGTAAAAGTTCTAGAGGTTGTAGAAGTTCTAGATGTTCTAGAGGTTGTAGAGGTTTTAGAGGTGGTAGAAGTTCTAAAGGTATGAAAGGCAAAAGGCGAAGGGCGAAGGGTGAGCAGTGATCAGTGAACGGTGATCGGTAGTAAATGTGATGGAGGTTCTAGAGGTTGTAGAAGTTCTAGATGTTTCCTAAGATTACCACGGCGACTGCGTCGCCTCGTGATGGGCGAAGGGCTCAAGAAGCTCCCATTTTTGTCATTCTGAGGGAACTTCTTTTTTGCCATTCTGAGGGAGCGCAAGCGACCGAAGAATCCAGAGGTCGATTAATGGATCCTTCGCTACGCTCAGGATGACAGAAAGGGGATGGCTCAGGATGACGGGAAAAGGGGAGTGGATCCCTTCGCCTCCGGCTCAGGGCAGGCTCTTCGCTGCGCTGACGCTTCGCTCGGGATGACAGAAAGTAAACCGTGATCGGTGAGCAGTGAGGAATGACCTGTAGAAGTTAAAGGCAAAGGGCTAAGGGCGAAAGGTGAAAGGGATCGGTTCTTTCCGAAAAATAGGAACGGATCCCAACACATTGATTTCATTTCTGCTATAATACCACTATGGCTAAGAAAAAGCTTCCCGTAGGGATACAGAGTTTTGTAGAAATCCGCACCGAGGGTTATTACTATGTGGATAAGACCCCCTTTGTGAAGAAACTCATTGACCAGGGAAAGTATTTTTTTCTCTCTCGTCCAAGGCGTTTCGGGAAAAGCCTATTTCTCGATACCCTGCGCCAGGCATTCCTGGGGAAACGCGAGCTCTTTAAGGGGCTTTTCCTTGAAGAGAAATGGGATTGGTCTAAGAAGTATCCTGTGATTTATATTTCCTTTGGCGCAGGGGTTGTCGAAGACGAAAACGACCTTATAAAACGTATCCTTCTGATTCTTGAAGAAAACCAGGAAACCTTAGAAATTACCTGTAAACACGCCGAAGATTAC
>NZ_ATXH01000053.1 GCF_000421585.1 Thermodesulfatator atlanticus DSM 21156 | reverse complement strand
GTCGTAATGCCTTCTTAATCAGGCATGGTTTTCTCACAGTACCCCTTAAAACTATCGTCCTGAGGCGAGGTTAGATATTATCTCAGGTCAGGGGTCCGGGCTAAAACTTAGAAAGGGCCAAAAATCTCAAAGAGCGAAGCTTCTTAATGCTCGCAATCACTTAAATACCAAAGGAATAAAATCCGGGTCAAGGCTAAAAAGAGGGTCCATAAAAAGTTTCGTTTGAATCGAATGTTATAAAATCGACCGAAAAAGGGGCACCCCTGACCTGAAAAGTGAAAGAGAAAACCTTCCATACTATTCAGTTGTCAAAGAGCCTTTTTTTAGGTTAAGCAAAAATTTTTTAAAATGTCACGAAGAAAATTTAATGTAAGTGCGGACTATTTTTTTCGTGGATAGTTAGGCCGAACTTTCTTTAATAGACCTTTGCAAAATTGTGGAGATCATTATTGCAAGCACAAGCGCAAGGGATCCGTTCCCATTTTTCGTTTCGAAAAATGGGAACGGATCCTCAAACGGACCTTAAGAAAAGGTGTTTTGCAAAGGTCTCTTTAAGGAAAACAGGCAAGTGGCGATAGGCTTCGTTTTCTAGGGCGTAAGCCACAGTGCGTGAAAGCCCACCTCTTTTCTCACGCGCTGAAGGCCTCTAGCAAGCTTGGCGATTTTTTTTCGGTGCGCTTTTGAGCTTCAGCCAGTTCATTGAGGGGTTCTTCGGTGCGCTTTTGGGCTTCGGCCAGTTCCTGGACTATTTTCTTGAGACCTTTGAATAATTTGGACAATTAAGCAAGAATTTCATCTTCTATGAAATTAATATTAACAAAAATCAAAAATTCTAGTAAATATAATCAAAATTTAGCTCATAATTTGCATCTCCTTACCTGTATTTCCATCTATTTTTACTTATTCCTATATTATAGGCATAATTCGCCTATAATACCCTTAAAAGCTCTCCTGTCTCCTAAGATGCCAGGAAAGATTAAGCACATTGTAGGTAAAACACGTCAAAAACAGATGGATCTCATTGGCAAAGAGCCCCACATACCTCGCCTTTGTCCTATTAAGATGCAGGCTAAATATCCCAAAGACTTTTTCAACTTTGCTCCTGATCCGCGAAAATATCTTGTTCAGCTTCTTCTGTTTCTTCGAAAGAGACCGCCCACGGCATCCTCTATACAGCACCCCACAAAATCTTTCCTCTTGCCGACACCTCTGGCGTATTTCTTGGCTATCATAAGCCTTATCCGCAAATATGGCTTTCTCCTCTCCTTCAAGCAGCTCCTCGAGCACCTGGGAATCATGCACGTTGGCCGGGGTGCACACAAATTCCGTCACAAACTCAGACTTTGGATCAACGGCGATATGATCCTTGTAACCATAGACCGTCTTTTTGCCTTTTTTGGTAAAAGAAGCATCGTCGTCTTTGCCAGGGGTTCTTGCTGCTTTGACCAGACGGGCGTCAATAATCTTTCCTGTTTTGAGTTCAAAGCCCTTTTTAGTAAGCTGGCGCTTGAGCTCGTTAAAACATTTGCGGTAAAGGTTCATAGATTTGAGGTTGGAACGGAAACGTGAGATAGTGGAGTAGTCAGGGACAGGGTCGAGAGCAGAGATGCCCAGGAAGCGGCG
>NZ_ATXH01000052.1 GCF_000421585.1 Thermodesulfatator atlanticus DSM 21156 | reverse complement strand
AAGGGGTTGGGATAGCGACTTCGGGCAGAGCCAGCTTCCGTGGTGTGACGGGCGGTGTGTACAAGGCCCGGGAACGTATTCACGGCGGCATGCTGATCCGCCGTTACTAGCGATTCCGGCTTCACGGGGTCGAGTTGCAGACCCCGATCCGAACTGAGGACGGCTTTCTGGGATCTGCTCCCCCTCGCGGGTTCGCTTCCCTCTGTACCGCCCATTGTAGCACGTGTGTAGCCCTGGGCATAAGGGCCATGATGACTTGACGTCATCCCCTCCTTCCTCCGGGTTGTCCCCGGCAGTCCCCCTAGAGTGCCCGGCTTCACCCGCTGGCAACTAAGGGCGAGGGTTGCGCTCGTTGCGGGACTTAACCCAACATCTCACGACACGAGCTGACGACAGCCATGCAGCACCTGTGCTAGGGCTCCCAGGCTAAGCCCGGGCACCCTCCCATCTCTGGAAGGTCCCCTAGCATGTCAAACCCAGGTAAGGTTCTTCGCTTTGCATCGAATTAAACCACGTGCTCCACCGCTTGTGCGGGCCCCCGTCAATTCCTTTGAGTTTCAGCCTTGCGGCCGTACTCCCCAGGCGGGGTGCTTATTGCGTTAGCTTCGGCACGGAAGGTTTAACCCCCCACACCTAGCACCCATCGTTTACGGCGTGGACTACCCGGGTATCTAATCCGGTTTGCTCCCCACGCTTTCGGGCCTCAGCGTCAGGTGCCGTCCAGCCGGCCGCCTTCGCCACCGGTGTTCCTCCCGATATCTACGGATTTCACCCCTACACCGGGAATTCCGCCGGCCTCTCCGGACCTCAAGCCAAACAGTTTCGAACGCAACTCCGGGGTTGAGCCCCGGGCTTTCACGTCCGACTTGTCCGGCCGCCTACGCCCCCTTTACGCCCAGTGATTCCGGGCAACGCTCGCCACCTCCGTATTACCGCGGCTGCTGGCACGGAGTTAGCCGTGGCTTCCTCTGGGAGTACCGTCAAACTCCACGGGCTATTAACCCGTAAGCCTTCTTCCTCCCTGACAGGGGTTTACGACCCGAAGGCCTTCTTCCCCCACGCGGCGTCGCTGGGTCAGCCTCTCGGCCATTGCCCAAGATTCCCCACTGCTGCCTCCCGTAGGAGTCTGGCCCGTGTCTCAGTGCCAGTGTGGCCGACCACCCTCTCAGGCCGGCTACCCGTCGTCGCCTTGGTGAGCCGTTACCTCACCAACTAGCTGATGGGACGCGGGCCCCTCTTGGGGCAGGTGCTTGCTATGCAGTGGCACCCTTTCTTCCCTCGGCTCGCGCCTCAGGAACGTATCCGGTATTAGCCACCCTTTCGGGTGGTTATCCCAGACCCCAAGGTAGGTTACCCACGCGTTACTCACCCGTCTGCCGGTGTACTCGGGCACCGAAGTGCCCTTTCCCCCTCGACTTGCATGTGTTAGGCACGCCGCCAGCGTTCGCCCTGAGCCAGGATCAAACCCTCACGTTAAACCGTGAAAGCCGCCGGCTCATTTATCCACCGGCAAGGCTACCCCTTTCTCTTCTCTCTAGGGGCTCGCTTGCTGCCGCTATTCAGTTTTCAAAGATCAGCCATCTCAAGGCAAGCTTAAATATTATCACACATAAAAACACTCGTCAAGCACTTGCTTGCGAGTGCCTTATCTTAACCTGCCTTGATACCAAAGAACGTGCCGCTTTCC
>NZ_ATXH01000051.1 GCF_000421585.1 Thermodesulfatator atlanticus DSM 21156 | reverse complement strand
CGAGCGCTTTTTTGCGTGTCATTGCGAGGCACGAAGCAATCTCAGGTAGCAGATTTGTAGAGGTTCTAAAGGTTTTAGAGGTTGTCGAGGTTTGGATTGAATGGGTATCGAAAGCACTATTTTTGTCAGTCATTGCGAGCGAACACAGTGAGCGAAGCAATCTTATGAGATCACTTCGGCGTGCGATAGCACGCCTCGTGATGACGGTGTAGCTGGGATCGTGCGGGTGTACAAGTAGCCTCGCTATGACACCTTCGCGGATAAAATGTGTTCCCATTAATATTTCATCCTGAGCCTTTCTTTTTTGGGTTTCCCTTTTTGTCATCCTGAGCTGAACGTTAGTGAGGCGAAGGATCCATAGATCGACCTGTAGATGCTTTGGTCGCTAACGTTCTTCAGCATGATAAAATAAGGTGCTCCCTCAGCATCAAATGCCCGACATTATTGGATTCCCGAAAGCATAGACGACTAAAGAGTGCTCCTAGTGATATACGCGAGAAGCAGCCAACACGGCTCCACCCCATCCCAACAACAACCTCTAGAACTTCTAGAACCTAACGATCACAGCCTACAGATCTCTGATCACGGCTCACAGATCACAGATATTGCCTTTTGCCCATGGCTTTTTGCATCATGAGCCGCAGGCGAAAAATCCATTTAGAGTTGCCGCGCGTAACACGCGGCAACTTGATTGGTTAGTTTTTCATTTTGGGGCAATTTTCAGGACAGTTCTTTTTGGCCTCTGGGCAGGTATCCTTTTCCGGACAGTTTTTGTGAGCATTTTTCATCATTTCTTCGTAGTTTTTGCGCATCTCTTCAGGCATAGGCATACCTTTATGGTATTTTTCCCATTCCTCAGGAGACATGGTTCTTTTCTGATAGTGATATTGTTTCTGATAAGGGCACTCGCCTTGTGTACTATCTGAACCCATGCCTTTCATGGCAAAAGAGGCACTTGCCAAAAACAATCCCAGCATTGCAACCAGAAGAATTTTTTTCATGCTATCCTCCAAAGTTAGTTTATTTTTAAATTTAAAATAATTCTAAAATTTTGGCAAGAAAAAATCTTTTATCAAATCTCTTACATGTCATTCTTTATCTCTCTGTGTCATTCTCAGCGAATCGAATAATCCCCTAATTGACCTGAGGATGCTCTGGTGGGTTAGAACTATTATTAGAAGCACAAAACAGCTGACATTTTAAAACAATGTCATTGCGAGTGAAGCGAAGCAATCTAGATCCCCCCACTGTGTTCGGGACAGGGATCTGCGGGTTATAGTCGCCTTGTTATGACTCCTCATCGAATTAAAATATTCTCCCATTAATATAAACCAGCTAATAACGAATTTTTTATTTAATCTGCGGTATCAACAAACAAAAACAACTATACAAATCTAGAGGTTTTTCTCTGTCTTATACGTTTCACACTCTGGCAAAAAAGCGGAAACCCTTTTTAAAAGGCTCTCGCACCTTACCATTTCTTTATTTTGATTCTATTGCCTTCTATGTCTCTGCAATACTCAATTGACTTCCAGACCTTACTTGCGTCAAATCCACCATCTTCGGCTCTGATGTCAATATCATTATTTATAACTGTATGACCATGTTGGCCGCCCTTTTCCAAATCATCTGAAGTAAAGCCATCTAAAATGTTTGTTTTACCCTTGTCCTCATAGACTCTGAAAACTCGACCGAACTTGCTAAAAATGTCTCCCATAAGGCCCTCCTTTTCGGACATCTTTATTATTAAGGATGGCGTCAAAGGCGGAAAACATCAAGAGTTGAATTTCATTTCTCTCCCAGACCTTAACCTCCTTATTAGGTATGTACTATTTTTGATTCACAAGAAATATGTTTCCATTCCTTTTAGTTAGGCTGCAAACCGCCTGGTTTTGAAAAGAGATGAAGGCAAACTCATCCGTTTCCATTCCTTTTAGTTAGGCTGCAAACAATCATTGAAGGTGTGGTAAATACTACCCAAAGAAGCAGTTTCCATTCCTTTTAGTTAGGCTGCAAACGACCCCACCTCCGAGGCCGAGGACTGGAAGGCCTACGTTTCCATTCCTTTTAGTTAGACTGCAAACGCTGTGTCCTTTACCCTTACCGTGACCCGATTGGCTTAGTTTCCATTCCTTTTAGTTAGGCTGCAAACACGCCTGGGATACGTTTATATGTTAAGGTAAACGGTTCCGTTTCCATTCCTTTTAGTTAGGCTGCAAACAATAATTCACTA
>NZ_ATXH01000050.1 GCF_000421585.1 Thermodesulfatator atlanticus DSM 21156 | reverse complement strand
GCAAGATATTATGAGGGAAGATACAGGGAGGCAGCTTAAATGATGTCTCCTCAAGATGAGGCCCAAAAGTGTCCGGTATTTTGGGTAGCACTACATAGTATAGCGCCTCTCTCCCTCTGGGAGAGGGGTTGGGGTGAGGGCATATAGGAGAAAAGCTGATGAAAATCGAAACGTATCGTGGAGCACCGTTTGTAGATAGGGAAGAAGAAATAGAATTTTTTGTAGACTGGTTCAATCGCGTGCCGCAGCGGGTGCTCTGGGTATATGGTCCCAAGTCCAGCGGTAAGACCACGGTAATAGAGTATGTGGTTGAGAAGAAGCTACTTAGGGAGAAGGAGTGGTGGGAGAAAAGCAAATACTGGGTGAAGTATATTAATTTGAGACGAAAACTTATTTCAAGTTATAAGACGTTTCTTCATTCTTTTATAATACCTGAGGATGTTTACAAAGAAAGCGTAGAAACAGATAAGAAGTTTTCTTTAAAGTTTTTCTCAATAGAGAGGAAGGTATTAAAGGAGATAGAAGCAAGAGAACATGATTTATTCGAGGTGCTTTTAGAGAAGATAGAAAGGGAAAAAGAGGCTGGGAAAATACCAATAATAATAGTAGATGAGATACAGAAGTTGAGAGATATTTACATAAATAGTGAGAGAGAGCTACTTAAAGAATTTTTGAATTTTTGTGTTAGCTTGACAAAGGAGAAACATTTAAGTCATGTGGTAATACTAACCTCGAATACGGTGTTTATAGAAAGGATATATAATGATGCCAAGCTAAAGCTTACTTCTGAGTTTAAAAAAATAGATCATTTATCAAAGGAAAAAGTAGAAAAATGGTTGAGTTTAGAGGGGTTAAATAGGAAAGAGATAGAGCTTGTATGGGAGTATTTGGGAGGTGCAATACCTCTAGTTTTAAAAATGCTCGATTGGTATAGGAGAGGAATATATTTAGAGGAATATTTAAAGCGGGAAGCCTGGCTGGCGTATACGGAGATTGTGGATTATTTAACGGACTTTGAAGAAGAAAAAAGAAGATATTTTAAGAAGATAGCACAAGAGATAGTTAGTAAAGGATACTATCCTTTGGAAGGAATTACTTCAGAAGAGAAGAAGTTCTTACAAGCCTGGGCAGAGAAAGAGATTCTGTTTTACGATCCCATGGAGTTAAGGGTTACAGGCAACAGCCGGGTGTATGAGAAGGGGATGGAGATATTGCTTGAGAGAGGCTAAAGGGTGAGCAGTGAACTGTGATCGGTGATCAGAAAGTGGTAGAGGTTGTAGAGGTTCTAAAGGTTGTAGAGGTTTGGTGGATGAGTATGGAAAGCACTATTTTTGTCAGTCATTGCGAGCGAACGCCCTTTAACTCGTTATTGCGAGGCACGAGGTGCTGAAACAATCTCAGGCGAAGCAATCTCGGTAAGCGAAGGGATGGGATCGCGCGGGCGTACAAGTCGCCTCGCGATGGCACCTTGTCGGATAAAATATAGTTTCGAAAATGGGAACGGATCCTTAGAATGATGCTGAATTCGGTTTTTCAGAGTTTCAAATTGGAGGTTAAATGGATATAGTTGAAAGGGATTCCGTTTGGAAAGAGGCCATAGAGGCTTATTTTCCTGAGTTTTTGAAATTTTTCTTTCCTGAGATTGCAGAAGATATTGATTTTGAGAAGGGCTACGAATTTTTAGATAAGGAACTTGCTAAGATAGTGCAAGATTCAGAGGTTGGTAAGAGGTTGGCGGATGTTCTAATCAAGGTTTATCTTAGAGATGGGACCGAGAAGTGGTTACTGATTCACATAGAAGTACAGGGTTATTACGAAAAAGATTTTGCTAAGAGGATGTTTATTTATAATTATAAGATATTTGATAGATATGACAAGGATGTAGTGAGTCTTGCCATTTTGGCAGATTCGTCTCCATCATTTAGGCCGGATAGATATGAGGTGAAATACTGGGGTTTTGAGCACAGGTTTAAGTTTCCAGCAGTAAAGCTTTTAGATTATAAAGATAAGATAGGAGAGCTAAAAAGAAATAAGAATCCCTTTGCTATAATAGTAGTAACACATCTCAAGGAGATAGAGACTAAAGGGAATGTAGATGAGCGTCTTTTTTGGAAGATAACATTAGTCAAGAGTTTATATGAGAAAGGTTATAGGAGAGAAGATATTATTTTGCTTTATAAATTTATAGATTGGTTAATAAAATTGCCAGAAGATTTAATTATCAGGTTTCATGAAGAAATCAAGAAATATGAGGAGGAGAAGAAGATGCCTTATATTACTACGGCAGAAAGGATAGGATTTAAAAAAGGTATGCAGCAAGGTATACAGCAAGGTATACAGCAAGGGATGAGACAGGGCTTACTTAAAGCTATAGAAATTGGATTAAAGTTAAAATTTGGGATAGAAGGATTAAAACTTTATTCTGAGATAAAAAAGATAGAGGATTTGGATTTACTTGAGACGATAAGTGAGGCCATAGAGGCCGCTAAAGATGTTTCTGATATTAAGAAGTTGATAGGGGATATGGGTTAGAGGCTAAAGGCGATGGGCGATGTGCGCGGAAGGTCGTATAGGTTGTAAAAGTTGTAAAGGTTATAGAGGTGGATAAGAGGTTTAGTGGTGGGTAGTTGGAAGGAATTGA
>NZ_ATXH01000049.1 GCF_000421585.1 Thermodesulfatator atlanticus DSM 21156 | reverse complement strand
AGACGGCGAGCAAGATACGCATGGCGCGGGTATTAAAGGCCGGGAAAGTCACGGATATGATGGAGGTGTTTCGCGCGTTTTTTGCCTCTATACCGCATGATTGGTATCGGAAGACGGAGCTTTCAGGCTATGAGGGCTTTTACGCAAGCATCTTTTACTGCTACTTTGCGGCGCTTGGCTTGGACGTGCAGGTGGAAGACGTCACCAATCAGGGTCGCCTGGACATGGCGGTGCTTTTTGAAGGCAAGTGTTATCTCTTTGAGTTTAAGGTGGTGGAGGATGAGCCCGAGGGCAAGGCGCTTTTGCAGCTAAAAGAGAAGCGCTACTGGGAGAAGTATCAGGGCAAGTGCGAAAAGATCTGGCTTATCGGGGTAGAGTTTAGCAAGCGCAAGCGGAACATCGTTTCTTTTGAGGTGGAGGAGGTTTCCTGAGATCGCTTCGTCGCCCCTTACGGGCTCCCTAGGATGGGCGAAGGGCAAGGAACGAAAGGCTAAGGGCGAAAGGGCTAAGGGCGGAGGGTGAGCAGTGAGCAGTAGTAAAGGTTGTAGAGGTTCTAGAGGTTGTAGAGGTTGTAGAGGTTGTAGAAGTTCTAGAGGTTTCCTGAGATCGCACGGGCGCACAAGTCACCTCGCGATGACGGGTGTGGGGGGCATTCTGAGGGAGCGATTTTCTTTGTCATTCTGAGGGAGCGAAGCGACCGAAGAATCCACAGGTCGATTAATGGATCCCTTCGCCTTCGGCTCAGGGCAGGCTCTTCGCTATGCTCAGGATGACGACTTACCACCCGTCATTCTGAAGGAGCGAAGCGACTGAAGAATCTATTAATGGATCCTTCGCTTCGCTCAGGATGACGGGAAGAAGGAGCTTCGGCTCAGGATGACGGGAAGAAGGAGCTTCGGCTCAGGATGACGGGAAGTAAACTGTGATCAGTGATCAGTTAGCTGTGATCAGTTTCCTGTAAGTTGTAGAGGCTAATGGCGAAAGGTGAAAGGGATCCGTTCCCATTTTTCGGAACGAAAAATAGGAACGGATCCTGGGGGGCAGGATAAGGAAAAATGTTAGATATCTTCTTCTCCTATGACTTTTTCCCCAAGATAGGTGGGGCTCATCTTTGGCTTTATAAGGTGGCCTATCACTGGCAAAGGTCATGTATTTATTTGACCCAAGAAATGCCTGAAATGGCCCGTGAGGTTACATCTTTTGATGCCGAGAGTCACGGCCCTATAAAAGAAATTGTAAGGCTACCTTTTTGTGTTAGCTCGTGGGGAATAGATAAGAATTTTATAAAAAACACAGCGCTTTTGCATAAATTTCTTTCTGGCCTGAGAAAAAAGGAAAAAGTCAAACAGGTTACTGTTCATGCGGTAAAGGCCATTCCTGAGGCGGCGAATTTGCTTTGGCTCAAATTTTGGCTACGGGATAATTTGCGCCTTATTACCTACGCCCATGGCGAGGAATTTTTGGTGGCCAAGACCAGCAAAGAGCTGCGCTGGCTTGCCAGGAAGGCCCTTGAGGCCTCTGACTTTGTCATTGCCAATAGTTTTTCTACGGCAAAGCTGATTGAGAATTTGCTCGGTGAAAGGTCTAAGGCTAAAGAAAATAAAGTCATAGTAGTACACCTTGGGGTTGATTTTGAGCTTTACCAACTGCCTAAGAAGGAAAGAAAAACCCATCGCAAGGCCTGGGGGTTTCCTGAAGAGGCGGTGATTTTGATCACAGTAGCGCGCATGGAACCCCGGAAAAACCAAGAGGCGGTTATCAAGGCCATGGCAAGGCTTCACCAGGAGGGGGTTCCGGTGGCCTACGTTATTGCTGGAAGCGGGGAAAAGGAAAAAGAACTCAAAGGGCTGGTTGAACGACTGGGACTTAAGCGGTGGGTGCGATTTTTGGGGCGTATTTCCGAAGAAGAAAAGATCAAAAGCATTTGCGCGGCCGATATCCACGTAATGCCCTCTATCCAGATTGGCCCAATGATAGAGGGGTTTGGTATCGTGTTTATGGAAGCAGCAGCGGCTGGGCTCCCTTCTATTGCCGGGAAGGTGGGAGGGCAGCCAGAGGCGGTGGTCCATGGTGAAACAGGCCTTGTGGTGGATGGGACTAACCTTGACGAAATTGTCTGGGCTTTGAAAAGGCTTGCTACGGATAAAGAGCTGCGCCGAAAGATGGGGGAGCAGGCGCGCACCTGGGCCCAAAAACATGATTGGAAAAATATTTCGCAGAGGATATTTGGAGAGATCACCACGGCGACTACGTCGCCTCGCGATAACAGGTAAGGGGTCAATGCGAGGGAGCGATTTTCTTTTGTCATTCTGAGGGAGCGAAACGACCGAAGAATCCACAGGTCGATTAATGGATCCCTTTGCCTTCGGCTCAGGGCAGGCTCTTTGCTCCGCTCAGGATGACGACTTACCACCCGTCATTCTGAAGGAGCGAAGCGACTGAAGAATCTATTAATGGATCCCTTCGCCTTCGGCTCAGGGCAGGCTCTTCGCTTCGCTCAGGATGACGGGAAGAAAGAGCTTCGGCTCAGGATGACATAACAGAAAGACTTCGCTCAAGATGACAGAAAGTGAACAGAGAACAGTGAGCTGTGATCAGTTTCCTGTAAGTTGTAGAGGCTAATGGCGAAAGGGCTAAGGGATCCTTTCCCATTTTTCTTTCCGAAAAATGAGAACGGATCCCAACACACTGATTTCATTTCTGCTATAATAGCACTATGGCTAAGAAAAAACTTCCTGTTGGTATCCAAAGCTTTGAGAAAATTCGCACCGACAATTTTTACTACGTTGACAAAACCCCTTTTGTGAAAAAACTCGTTGACGAAGGCGGAGGCTACTTTTTTCTTTCCCGCCCAAGGCGTTTTGGGAAAAGCTTATTCCTCGATACCCTGCGTCAGGCCTTCCTGGGAAAACGTGAGCTCTTCCACGGGCTATTCTTAGAGAATAACTGGGATTGGTCTCAAAAATATCCCGTAGTCTATATTTCTTTTGGCTCCGGGGTACATCGAAGCGTTGACGAACTCCAAAATACTTTCCAGGAAATATTTCTCGAACACGAAAAATTCTACCAAGTAAAATTGACCTACCCCTCTATCAAAGGTCGCTTCAAGGAACTGATAGAAGTCTTAGTGGAAAAACATAACCAAAAAGCTGTTGTCCTTATCGACGAATACGACAAACCCATCCTTGATAACATCCACAAGCCCGAACTAGCCGCAGAAATACGCGAAGAGTTAAAAAACTTCTATTCCGTACTCAAAGACGCAGACCCTTATCTCAAGTTTTGCTTCCTCACCGGCGTTA
>NZ_ATXH01000048.1 GCF_000421585.1 Thermodesulfatator atlanticus DSM 21156 | reverse complement strand
AGGCCTGATGAACAGTAAAAATGTCGTTGTTGGTACCAGCGCCGATAAGGTTCCACATCGTACCATGGAACTTGACATCTACGGCATACGCCCCACTACACAACAAAAAGAACGCCGCCAAAACCATCAAAAGCTTCTTACCCATGTCTACCTCCTCCTTATTTTTTTCTTTAATTTTTTGCCTAAAAAACTCGCCATATTTATAGGCCAAGTGCAACTCGTTTGTCAATTAAAAATTGTTGAAATTTTGAGACAAAATTCACACCAATCATTCCACGCATAAATTATGCGCAGCCGAAAATTTCCAAGCAAGTGCTTTTTGATAAAATTTTTCTGATGATTCCATAAAGTGTACTCGAATATCTTTCGTACTTTCCCTATAATCGGATGTTTTTAAAATTTCTTGAGTATTTTCTACCAAAAAAAGGGGCGCCAAGGGCGCCCCGAGCTAAACGTTATTCAAGACCGGTTCCGGCAATGTTAGGAAGTTCCATTCCCTGGTGGAAAAGCCAGGCAATAAGGCAGGCCACCGGGATGATGAAGAAGAAAAGCCCCACCAAATAGACCCAAACCATCTTACCGAACTGGGCCTCACGGAGCTTTTTAAAGTCGGTAATGATGCCAAGGCTTAAGAAGGTGAGCATAAAGAAAAGCTTTCGCATACCCTTTTCCACAGGCACCGCCCCTGCCTTGGCAGCTTTCAAAATGGCCATACCCTCTGGAGCACCTGCATGACCAGGACCGAAGAAAATTGAAAGGTAGATTATCCAGGCGGCAAAGTACCCCAAAACAAACTTGGGGAATCTATGCCAGACTTCTATAGGTGGGACTCTTTCTCCTGGACGGCATTCCACCACGTAACACCATATCAAAGCCAGGATAAAGGCCCAAAGACCAATGAACATGTCAATCCAGAGCTTAGTAACAACGGCACTTACGGTGATGATACCCTCAGGCCACTGAACAGCGCCGTTAGTTTCTTTGGCAATCTTGGCTCGCATAAGCTCATCTAAAAGCTCACCAGCAGCCGCGTCGGCACCGTCGGTCTTAACGGCAAGACCCATAGCAGGCCCAGCAATCAGCGGACCATCGGTGCCAGGCCAAACGTAAGTAAAAAACCAGGGCAAAAGCACAAGCTCGATCACAGCATAGACAACCACCAGGGCTGAAACCATGATGGAAACCACGGGTTTGGCGCGCACCGCACCACCTGTGGCCACTGCCGCAGAAACACCACATACCGAGATACCGGAACCCAGAACTGCAGCAGTTTTACGGGGAAGCTTAAAAAGCCTACGCGAAATGGTATAAATCCCTGGCCAGAAGATGAGATAGGCCACAAAGGTAGCCACCGCTCCTGCCAAGAAAAGTTCAAAGGTTAAGCCTGCTACTTTGTGACCAAGCTTCTGGGAGTAAGTAGCCATTTTAATAGGAAGGTAACCAACCTTTACCCCGAGAAATACGATAGCGGTCTTGATGTACCATTCAGGCTTAGCTGCCTCTGAAAGGTAACGCGCCAGAGGCTTGAAAAAGTTACCAATGATTAGCCCTACAACAAGAGCCAGGATAAAGGATGCGCCTCCCCCAAGAGAGAGGGTAAACATATCAGGGAAATGGCTCTTTTTGAGATCAACCACGGTGGCGGCAAAAAAGGCATGGTGCCCGATGAACCAGCAGAGATAGGTCAAGAAAAAGATAATGGTCCAGCCAGTGAAAAACCTTTTTACGTTCCAGCGCATGAAATAGGCACCAATACAAAGGGGAGGAGTAAAAGCAGCATAAGTCATCAAAATACCGCCAATAGGACCGATAGATTTCCAAAAACTTTTTGCCGTTAAACTGTACTTGGCACCAAGGGGATAAAAGGCCTTATACCAGGGGACTATCTTCTTGGGTACAGCCCCTTCTGGCATGCTGAAAACCCACTTTTTGGGGTAGGTAATCCAGCCAACAAGATCAATCCCCCAGACACTCATAAGGCCCAAAATCATGAAAAAGCCGCCAATCCAGACCGCCCACCAGTCTTCCTGGGTGAGCATGCCATAAGTCCAGCCTTTTTTCTCCTGCGCCATTATTTCACCTCCTCAATTTCTATGATGCGAGAAAAATAATGTTGCATGTACTGCCGCATCCATTGGGGAATGGTGTACATGTCAAAGTGCATGTAAACACGCCTGATGTTTTTGGAAGAGAAGCGGGGGTCGGTTTTTATAAACTCAGCAACCTTACGGTCAAGCTCATCAAGCTCCGGTGCCAGAAGCTTAAAACCATCCCCCTCTAAAACCCAGTTTTTGCCATCGTGCCAGATAGTGGTGGCAAGCTCCATTGCTAGCCTCCCGCGTTAATGATGGAAGTAGGCACGAGGAAAAGACCTATAAGCAAAATCACAAAGGCAATCGCAAAAGAACCTAACACCAGCTTTGTTTCCCAGGATTCCCATGGCTCAGCCCCTGAAAGTACGTCTTCGGCCTCGATGGCATCCGCCGTAAGAGAACCTGTTCCATGAACTTCTTTTTTTTCTTTTTCCGCCATAACTATTCCCTCCTTTCAAAATTTTTTTAATTTTTTTGGATCAATCCCCTGTTACAATTCACCTCCTTTCATCAATTTTCGCCTGATAATTAAGCAAATCGTGTTCCAGACATGAGGAAATTTTTGGGGAAATTTTGGGGACAGGCAAAATTAAAAGAAATCATAATTAGATCAACAAAACGAAAAAACGGGAAAAAACGGGGACAGGCAAATTTACAACATACAACAGACCTTTCAACTGTAGCTTCAAGGACAATCTCTAATCCCCTAAAATCCTAAACAAAACAAGATTTAAAGATTTGTTGTGATGTGAATAATGGAGTCAACCAGAAAAATTGCTATGCGCCGTATCCTCAGTTAGAAAACAGACTGAAAAGACAGGCCGATTGTCATGTGTTCATTAATTTTACAAGAATAAGTTAGCAAAAGTTTAAAAACTGCCAACTTAAGTTGGCAGTTCGACTATCGATCTAGTATGCCATAATGTTTAACAAACTTTTAAATAAACCAGAGGATTTATCGAAGAAACTTTCCGTCGCCTACGCTTAAGCCCAAGCTTCTCCCTTAGCTCGACAAGCGCTTCTTTTACAAACTTCTCCGTGCCTAACACCAAGCCCTCTGAAAAATATCTAATCCTCTGCCTAAAAACCTCCGCTTCTTTTAATTCGCGCCTGTTCCCAATTCCTCCCTTCCCATACACAAACTCTCGATACATCCCTAGCCGCTCCTGATAACCCTTGCTCGTAAACTCCGCCACTCCGAGATTCGTCGATAAGAACCCGTCTGCATTGCCTGTCCCCAAATGATACCCAAGCGAACACCAGCGATAAT
>NZ_ATXH01000047.1 GCF_000421585.1 Thermodesulfatator atlanticus DSM 21156 | reverse complement strand
CAAATGGCTTGACAAAATCCACAGTATCTCGCGAGGCGACTTGTACGCCCGCGTGATCTCATGAGATTGCTTCGGCACCTCGTGCCTCGCAATGACACACCAAAAAGCTCTCGCAATACCAGCTTCCGGCTCAAGAATCCGTTCCCATTTTTCGGAACGAAAAATAGGAACGGATCCTTAGCCCTTCGCCTCTAGCCCATCGCCCTTAGCCCCCTACCAGTCATGAGAGGGAAATGGAAACCTCTTCCACTTTAAAAGAAACGATGTTCCGCTCACGCTTGCTAAATTCCACCCCGATAAGCCAGATCTTCTCACACTTCTCTTGATACTTCTCGTAGTAGCGCTTCTCCTTTAGTTGTAATAGCGCCTTGCCCTCTGGCTCATCCTCAACTACCTTGAATTCAAAGAGATAACAGCGCCCTTCAAAAAGCACCGCCATGTCAAGCCGGCCCTGGTTCGTAGCCTCTTCTACCCGCACATCCAACCCCAGACCACAAAAGTACGCGTAAAATACACTGGCGTAAAATCCTTCGTACTCCTCAAGTCCCGTCTTCCGAAACCAGTCATGCGGAATACCGGCAAAGATCACCTTGAAAACTTCTTCTAACTCCTCTGGTCGCCCTTCCTCCAGGGCTTCGTAAATACGGTCGTAATGTTCTTCTTTGGTGGGAAGATCACTAAAGGTGTTCAGCAAGAAGTTATTGAAACTTGTGCGTACCTCAAGGTTCGGAAAACCCAAAATATATTTGGTAAGGGACCCCCGGCGCCTCGTGCCTTTAATTGTTAGATAGCCGGTCTGGAAGAGGACTGTTTCTGGATAGATGCGATCCACGTCGAAGCTTTCAAGGAGTTCGTCGCCTACTTCGAGCTTTTCCAGTTTGGCTACGTTGAGTTTCCGGGCCAAAAGAAGCTTTATCAAAAAAGTAGGCGTACCTGTCTCAAACCAGTAGGGCCGAAACTCCCTGCTATCTAAAAAGAGCAAAATGTCAAAGGGATTGTAAACAGGCTCCCCAAGCCAGGAGTAGCCGTTATACCAGCGGGGCACCTCGGAAAGGTCAATTCCTTCTAATCTATCGGCAAAGGTATTCTCAAATTCCTCCTGGGTGTAGCCGCAAATGGTGGCATAGGCTGGATGGATGGTGATGTCTTTGAGATTGTTTAATCCTGAAAAAATCGAAACCTTGGAAAACTTGGTAACGCCGATAAGGAAGCAAAACTTAAGATAAGGGTCTGCGTCTTTGAGAACGGAATAGAAATTTTTTAACTCTTCGCGGATCTCTGCGGCAAGCTCTGGTCTGTGGATATTATCAAGGATGGGCTTGTCGTATTCGTCGATAAGCACCACAACCTTTTGGTTATGTTTTTCGTTAAGGCGCAAAATAAGTTCTTCGAAGCGCTTATTCGGAAGTTTTTCCTGGTAAGATATTTGATATTCGTCAGCATGGCGTCTCAAGATAGAAAAAAAGGTCTCCACAAGCTCATCAAGAGACCTGATCACTCCCGAACCGAAGGAGATATAGACCACCGGATACTTCTTAGACCAGTCCCAGTTATTTTCCAGAAAAAGGCCCTGGAAGAGCTCACGTTTGCCAAGGAAGGCCTGACGCAGGGTATCAAGAAAAAGGCTTTTTCCAAAGCGCCTTGGGCGCGAGAGGAAAAAGTAGCCTCCTCCTTCGTCAACGAGCTTTTTCACAAAAGGAGTCTTATCAACGTAGTAAAAATTATCGGTGCGAATCTTTTCAAAACTCTGAATACCTACAGGAAGTTTTTTCATTATTGTCACTCCTGGAAGGATTTCCTACTCGTTATCAAGCCCAATATTAATGGGAGCATGTTTTATCCGACAAAGAGTCATCGCGAGGCGACTTGTACGCCCGCGCGATCCCATGGGATTGCTTCGGCACTTCGTGCCTCGCAATGACTGACAAAAATAATGCTTTCGATACCCATTCAGTCCAAACCTTTAGAACCTTTAGAACCTCTAGAAACCCTTCTACCTGAGATTGCTTCGCTTGCAATGACATTGTTCAAGTATCGCCTGTTTTACGCTCCCAGCAATAACTTTTTAGCTTAGTTTCTGTTTTTTTGGCAAATTCCCTTTTGTGTATTCTATCGAAACCTTTACAAAACACCATTTCTTAGGCTTCAAGAATCCGTTCCCATTTTTCGGAACGAAAAATAGGAACGGATCCCTTTTTTAGGACGTCCTATTTTCTAGATCTAATTCCGTATCTTGAGGCGAAAAACTATGATTCGCAGGCTCCCAGGCCAAAAAATAGGAACGGATCCCATTTTTTCTGGGGCCGTATATCCCAATTATCTCTTCATCGCTCACAACTCACTGATCACAGTTTACGGCTCACAGATATCGCCCTTTGCCCTTAGCTCATAGCCCATTGTGAGGAGATCTGTAAGAGGCGGCAAAGCCCGCTGTGGTGATCCAGATCCTTTACTGTTCCTTTACTTCGCTCAGGACTTCGGCTCGGAAAAGGTTTGCGTTGCACCTTCAGCCCACCGAAATTTGTTGCCATTTTGCGCTTAAAAATGCATATATTAGGTTGATGAATCTTTACCTTACCGAACAAGGGCTTAAGGTAAAAAGAGAGCGCAAGCGCCTGCAATTTTTCAGGCAGGATACCCTTGTCTACGAAATTCGACTGGACGACTTATCCCACGTCTTTGTCTTCGGGCGCATTCATTTCACCGCTCAGGCCCTTCAAGCCCTGCTAAAACACGAAATAGACGTCCATTTTCTCAACACTTCCGGCAAGTATCTGGGGCGCCTTAGTCCCCCACGGGGTAAAAACATCGAGCTTAGACTCGCCCAGTTTCGCACCTTTGACAATGAAGAAAAACGTCTTTTACTTGCCAGGGCCTTTATCAAAGCCAAAATAGACAACCAACGTGCCTATCTCAGGCGGCAAAACCGCAAACTAAAAGACGAAAGCATCTCTAAGACCATATTGGAATTACGCAAGAAGGCCCGCGAAGCTCACGAAGCAAAAGACCTTGAAACCTTACGTGGAATTGAAGGCCAGGCAGCCCATATCTATTTTTCTGTTTACGGGAAGCTCTTTCAGGTAAAGGGCCTATCTTTTCCCGGACGCATCAGAAGGCCCCCTCCAGACCCCATAAACGCCCTGCTCTCCCTGGGCTACACCCTTCTTTGCGCCCAGATCACCAGTTTTCTGGAGATGTCAGGCCTTGATCCACACCTGGGGTATCTGCACGCGCCAGATTATGGTCGGCCATCTCTTTCCCTTGACGTTATGGAAGAATGGCGTCCGGTAATAGTTGATTCCCTGGTGGTTCGTTTGTTTAACTGGGGCACCATAAAACCCAAAGATTTTACCGAAGAACCTTGGGACGATGACGAAGACTTTTCTATAGTAAGGCTCTCTCCAGAAGGTCTGCGCAAATTTTTAGACCAGTTTCGCAAAAGAATGGACGAAAAGGCCCTTTATCAGCGCGTGGGAAAAGAATTCACGTATCGGGACATTATTAAAAACCAGATATGGCATTTAGCACGCGTGCTAAAAGGAGAAGAAGACAATTACCAGGGTTTTGTTTTTCCGTAACCCAGAGAGATATGGTATCCTTCCATACCCGCTACTTTTTATATTATCCTTAAGCTATGTTTAATGCCTTTAAGTACTTTGAAGAATTTCGGGAAACTTTTGGCGAAGAAGCTGCCCTTAAGCTCATCTGGCTGGCAAGCGAAATCTACGAAAGTCTCTCTCAAAACGTTACCAAAACCGAATTTAACGAACTCAAGAAGAGACCTTTGCAAAATTACTTGATTCAGAATATTTCTCATGATATTGCTAGAGAAAAACTATAGGAGTTTGACTTATGTTTAAAAAAGACAATTCTCCTATCACTATAGGCGAACATCTCATCTAT
>NZ_ATXH01000046.1 GCF_000421585.1 Thermodesulfatator atlanticus DSM 21156 | reverse complement strand
GAGACGATTCTTTTTCAGACGGGTTATCTCACCATAGAAAAAAGATACGAAATCATGCCAGGTGAGGCAGTTTACGTCTTACGCTTCCCAAATATCGAAGTGAGAAAGGCCTTCTCTGACCACCTTTTGAATTACTTTCTGGAGGACCTTTCAAAGAAAACAGCAAACAAGATACGTATGGCACGGGTTCTCAAGGCAGGAAGAGTTTCTGAGATGATGGAGGTATTTCGCGCGTTTTTTGCTTCCATACCCCACGATTGGTATCGAAAGACAGAGCTTGCGGGCTATGAGGGCTTTTACGCGAGCATTTTTTACTGCTACTTTGCGGCCTTGGGGCTCGATGTGCGGGTGGAAGACGTCACTAACCAGGGCCGCCTGGACATGGCGGTGCTTTTTGAGGGAGGTGTTATCTCTTTGAATTCAAGGTGGTAGAGGATGAGCCCGAGGGCAAGGCACTTTTGCAGCTAAAAGAGAAGCGCTACTTTGAGAAGTATAAGGGCGAGTGCCAAAAGATCTGGCTTATTGGCGTTGAGTTCAGCAAGCGTGAGCGGAACATCGTTTCTTTTGAGGTGTAAGAGGTTTCCTGAGATCACTCTTGTTTTTGCCTTGTTGCTTTGAAAGCTCATAGCGACTAGACTTTTTCAAAAATTTATTCTGAGGAGTTCTATGAACGAAATCGAAGAAGCCCTTGTCATTGGCGACATCAGCGAAGGAGAAAATATCGAGATACCCGAAGAATTACCCTGCATCGCAGTGCGTGATATCGTAATGTTCCCCTCAATGGTGGTCCCTCTTTATGTTGGGCGTGAGCCTTCTCTTGCCGCGGTGGATGAGGCCCTTAAGGGAGAACGCCTAGTGGTCATTGTCTCTCAGAAAGACCCCGATGTAGACGAGCCCACCCCTGAAGACGTGTATCACGTAGGAGTTGTGGCAGTCATCATGCGCACTTTGAGGCTTCCTGATGATCGCTTAAAAGTTTTGGTCCAGGCGGTTGCCAGGGCCAAAGTGGTAGAATTTGTGCAGCAAAAGCCATATTTTCTCGTACGCATTGAGCCCCTTAAGGAAGAAGAACCCGATAAACTCGACATAGAAACAGAGGCGCTGGTGCGCTCAGTTAAGGAAACCGCTGAGAAGATATTTGCCTTGCGAGGCCAGCTAAGCCCAGAGCTAAACACAATTCTTGATGGCATCTCTGAGCCCGGCAAACTTGCAGACCTCATTGCTTCTCACTTAAAGCTAAAACAAAGCGAGGCTCAGGAGCTCCTTGAGGCTTTTGATCCCCGGCAGCGTCTTAAAAAACTCTATCGTTACCTTTTACGCGAGCTGGAAGTGGCCACGGTGCAGGCCAAGATTCAAACCAAGGCCCAGGAAGAAATGAGCCGCACCCAAAGGGAATATTTCCTGCGCGAGCAACTTCGGGCCATCAAAAAAGAGCTCGGCGAAGTTGACGAACACTCCCAGGAGATAGAAGAACTTCGCACCCGCATTGAAAAGGCCCGTATGCCCAAAGAGGTTGAAAAGGAAGCCTTAAAGCAGTTGCGACGCCTCGAGATGATGCATCCTGACTCCGCAGAAGCCTCTATTATCAGGACATATCTGGAATGGCTTACCGAGCTTCCCTGGCGCAAGCAAACCAAAGACAAACTTGATTTGAAGCGTGCCAAGGCTGTACTTGACGAAGACCACTATAATCTTGAAAAAGTAAAAGACCGCATCCTTGAGTACCTTGCGGTGCGCAAATTGAATCCCAAGGCCAAAGGGGCCATTCTTTGCTTTGTGGGCCCCCCTGGCGTAGGGAAGACCTCTCTTGGGCGTTCTATTGCCAGAGCCCTTGGTCGTAAATTCGTACGCATTTCTCTCGGTGGTGTGCGCGATGAGGCGGAAATCCGCGGTCACCGCCGCACTTATATTGGCGCCATGCCAGGGCGCATAATCCAGGGCCTGAAGCAAGCCGGTACTAACAATCCTGTTTTTATGATAGACGAAGTTGACAAGCTCTGTGCTGATTTTCAGGGGGACCCTGCCGCGGCACTTCTCGAAGTACTTGATCCGGAACAAAACACAGCCTTTGTGGACCATTATCTTGGCGTGCCCTTTGATCTTTCCAAAGTCATGTTTATTGCCACAGCCAATATGACAGACCCCATCCCGCCAGCTCTCAAAGACCGCATGGAAATTATTTACATCTCAGGCTACACCGCTGAAGAAAAACTCGTTATCACCAAAAAATATCTTTTGCCCCGCCAGATAAAAGAACACGGCTTAAAACCAGAAGATATACAAATCTCAGATGAAACTATTTTGAAGATTATTAACGAATATACCGAAGAAGCAGGGCTCCGTGAGCTTGAAAGAAAGATAGCGGCCATTTGTCGAAAGATCGCGCGGCGCATTGCCGAAGGCGATAAGGGGCCTTTCCGCGTGACGCGCCAAAATCTTCATAAATACCTCGGTCCACCTGTCTATGTGCCAGAGCTTGAGCAGGAGACTGACGAAATAGGAGTTGCCACAGGCCTTGCCTGGACGCAGGCGGGTGGAGAAGTCCTTTACGTGGAAGCCCTTGTTATGGAAGGTAAGGGAAATCTTATTCTTACCGGCCAACTAGGCGAAGTTATGCGCGAGTCTGCCCAGGCTGCTCTTTCTTACACGCGTTCTATTGCGAAAAATTGGGGTATTCCCAAGAACTTTTACGAAAAATACGATATCCATATTCATCTTCCTGCAGGGGCCATCCCCAAAGACGGGCCAAGTGCCGGGGTTACCATTGCCACCGCTATGGTTTCAGCCCTTGCCGAGATTCCCGTTTCAAAAGACGTGGCCATGACAGGAGAAATTAGCTTGAGGGGTAAAGTACTTCCTGTCGGGGGAATTAAAGAAAAATCCCTTGCCGCCCTGCGCAAAGGGATTACCAAGGTCATCATCCCTGAGAAAAACTTAAAAGACCTTGAAGAAATTCCCAAACACATGCGGCGCAAGATCGAGTTCCTTCCCGTGCGCCACATGGACGAAGTGTTGAAGATAGCCCTTTTGCCTGATGCGGCTAAAAAGAAAAAGAGAAAAGCTTCGCGTAAGAGTTAGCTTAGCTTTTTGGCCACCTCTTTGGCAAAATAGGTGATGATGATGTCAGCCCCGGCGCGCCTGATGGAAAGCAAACTCTCTAGCATGGCGCGCTCTTCATCAAGCCAGCCAAGACGTCCGGCAGCTTTTATCATGGCGTACTCTCCACTTACCTGATAAGCCGCAATGGGGTGATTAAACTCAGCGCGCAAACGGGAAATGACATCAAGGTAGGGTAGGGCAGGCTTAACCATCAGGATATCCGCTCCTTCTTCCACATCAAGGGATGCCTCGCGCAGGGCTTCCCTAACGTTGGCAGGGTCCATCTGGTAGCTTCGCCTGTCCCCGAACTGCGGCGCAGACTCTGCGGCGTCGCGAAAAGGCCCGTAAAAACTTGAGCAGTACTTCACGGCGTAGCTCATAATGGGAATGTGTGAGAAGCCCGCTTCATCTAGGGCCTCGCGAATACGGGCCACCCGCCCGTCCATCATGTCGGAAGGGGCCACCATCTCCGCACCGGCCTTGGCGTGAGATACCGCGGTGCGGGCCAGTTGTTCAAGGGTTAGGTCATTATCAACCTCGCCGTTTTTTATGATGCCACAATGGCCGTGGCTGGTATATTCGCAAAGGCATACGTCGGTGACAACAACGAGCTCAGGGGCCTCCTTTTTGATGGTAGCAATGGCTTGTTGTACCACACCACGTTTGGCATAGGCCTGGGAGCCTATTTCGTCTTTTTGAGCCGGGATGCCAAAAAGTATTACCGCCGGGATACCAAGGTCTAGAACTTCTTTGATTTCGTCTTTGAGTTGATCACAGGAGAACCTATAAACCCCAGGCATAGAAGGGACTTCTTCTTTTATGCCTTTCCCTTCAACGATAAAAAGCGGATATATCAGATGTTTTACCGAGATTTCCGTTTCACGTACCAGGGAACGTAATTGTTCGTTGCGGCGCAAACGACGAGGGCGATATTCAGGAAAAAACATAGTGACCTCCTCAAATTTTTAGTTTGAGACCTTTGCAAAACTTCCGAGATCAGTGTTGTAAGCAAAGCCGCAAGGGATCCGTTCCCATTTTTCGGAACGAAAAACGGGAACGGATCCTAAAGGTCTCATTTTGAGTAAACTAAATTTTTATTAACGGTCAAGTTTCTTTAAGTCCAGTTCCTGGGGAAGGGTTGCTTCTTTGTCGTTTGAGACTGCCTTGAGTTCCTGGAAACGCCTGGCCAGGGGGTAGAGTCTTCGCTGATACGAGCCTACTAACTGGTTGTAGGTGGTAACAACTTTTTCAACCGAGGCTCCGAGACGGCTTATATGTTCGGCAAAGGTTTCAAGGCGACTAAAAAGCTCTCGTCCAAGCTGGATAATCTCTTCGGCGTTTTTCACAAAAGATTCCTCCTGCCAGGCAAAGGCCACCGCCTTAAGCATGGAAAGCAAGGTGAGAGGTGTGGCCAGGATAATTTTTTTTTCAGCGGCAAATTCAAGTATTTCCGGATCTTCATGGTAGGCCTGGGCAAGAAGGCTTTCCGCTGGGAGAAAGAGCACCACAAATTCAGGGCTGCGCTTTAGCTCTTTTTGTAGGGCTTCCCAGTAGGCCTTTTGAGCAAGTGATTTCACGTGGTCGCGAAGCAATCTGGCCAGCTTTTGGCCTTGCTTGAGAACTGGGACCTTGGCGTCAACTGCAATAACCTTTCCTTGGGGGAGGTGCACTACCAGATCCGGACGATATTTGGTTTGCGTGGTTACCTGGGTGCTAAAATCGCAATGTTCTAAAAGCCCTGCAAGTTCTACCAGGCGTTTAAGTTGAATTTCTCCCCAATGACCCCGCAATTGAGGGCTTTGAAAGATGCTTTTCAAGAGATTTGCTTCTTTTTCAAGGCGCGGAAGATGTTCTGAAACAAGGCTTTCTAATTTTTCCGCAAGCTTTCCATAGGCGTGTTCCCGTTTGGCCTCTAGCTCCCGAAGCTCTGCTTTAAGTTCTTTTAAGTGTTCATTTAAGGGTAAAGTGATTTTTTCCAGGTGTTTTTCCCTGGCTTCAAAAATCTCACGACTAAGATCAGCTAAAATTTTGGCGTTTTGCGAGGTGATTTTCCCAGAAAAGGCCTCAAGGGTCTTTATTAGATCCTGAGAAAGTGTTTGCTTTAAGGCTTCTTTTTCTTCTTGCAATTCTTTTACGCGCGATTCAAGAAACCTTGTCTCCCTTGTTCTTAAAAACCAGGCAAGTAAAAAACCAACGGCAAATCCCCCACTTAAGAAAGCTATTTCAATCATTAAACCCTCTTATTTTCAAACTTTAACAAGGAGTACATTTTATCAGAAGTGTCATTGTATGGTTAACAACAGAAAGGATGATTAAATTCAGGAAGAAAAGTTGGTAGGGAGGGACTGGCTGGCTTGTCATGGAACGTTTGCCCTATGGCAAACTGTTCGATCGCGAGACTAGCCGTCCTTCCCTATGTTTGAACAGTATCCGGGACGTTTCCTTTTGCGGAAACTGTCCGTATACAAGGCTAAACCGGGAAGGGCCTCCCTACCAACATCGCTATTATAACACTTA
>NZ_ATXH01000045.1 GCF_000421585.1 Thermodesulfatator atlanticus DSM 21156 | reverse complement strand
CTTTGATTTGGGAGTTTATAGACTTTTTTGCCGTCAAAGATCACTAAGGTGTCTTTGGCGACATCAACGCCAAGGAAGGAATAGTCTTTCATAGTGATTCCTCCTTTTGGCACTAAGTGTTATAATAGCGATGTTGGTAGGGAGGCCCTTCCCGGTTTAGCCTTGTATACGGACAGTTTCCGCAAAAGGAAACGTCCCGGATACTGTTCAAACATAGGGAAGGACGGCTAGTCTCGCGATCGAACAGTTTGCCATAGGGCAAACGTTCCATGACAAGCCAGCCAGTCCCTCCCTACCAACTTTTCTTCCTGAATTTAATCATCCTTTCTGTTGTTAACCATACAATGACAAAGAAAGGGGACAGAGCTCCTCGCGATGACGCCTTCGCGGTCATTGCGAGCGAAACGAAGCAATCCCATGAGATCACTTCGGTGTGCTATAGCACGCCGAAGTGATGACGGGGTAGTTGATATCGAGCGGGCGTATCAGTCGCCCGGCTACAACACTTTGTCGGATAAAATGTGCTCCCAATAATTAGGGAAGAAAGCTTTTAACGGTATGAAGGTCTATTTGGTGGAACATGAAAACATAAAAAGCCAAATGTAGGATAACGAATACGAAAGCAGGAACTTGAAAGGAAATAGCTGGTTTACTCGCATCATATTCCCAGCTTTTCCCGTCACGGAAGAGGTTAATAAAATTCATCATAACGTAGCATTCCACGGCAAAAGGTGGAAAACCCAAAAATCCTAAAACAGGCATTTCAAAAAGTTTGATTTTTCCGACAAAAGGCACGGTATAAATCCATTTGCTGATAGCCCAGAAGTTCCAGAATTCCCATAAAAAGCCACAAATAAGCCCGGCGAGCAATAAGGCGTAAAACTTTCTGAAAGAGCCTTTTTCCCATTCACGCAAAAGAGAGGGAGCCCCAAGGGCGTGGTTTATCGGCTCAAGCAAAAAGATAAAGCTTCCCCAAACCAAAGGAAAAAAATAGCGAGGATAAGCAACTGGAAGGACCAGGAATAATATGCCAAGAAGTATAAACCATGGGTAAGCCAGACGGGCGTCTTTAAGGTCAGGGGCTTTGGCTTCCTTTATAAGGCCGTAGGCCAGGATGAACTCGTATGTGATAAAAATCCCAGGTAAAACCGTGCCAAAACAGATAAAATAACCAAACCAGCGCTGCCAAAGCTCAGGAATAATGTTTACGTAGTGCCAATTCTTGAGATAAAAATTAAACCACTCAAAGACAAGCCAGATAAAAACTGACCAGGGAATCAAGGCCAGAAACTCTTTTGGGCGGTCAAAAATAAGCGAGCGCTTGGTTTTGCGTTTAACAAGCCAATCTACAAAAAAGATATAGGGCCACCAGGCAAAGGCGTAAAACCATTTGCCGATAAATTCGTTCCCGGAAAAAAGCAGAATTTCACTTATGATTAAGGCCAGACACGCAACTATTCCATAAACTCTTACAAAATTCATAAGCTTTACCCCTTTACCATGCCGCATGTGTCTATTTTTACCTACTTTTAATGATTTTTATACTATTGTTAAGTGTTGCTGTCTTATTTTCTCCGTATCCTAATTTCTGGCTAACAAGGTAAAGGACGATTCTTCCGCGGTGTATCATCCAGGAGACTACCTTTGGAAGTGGCTAGTAGTAAGTGGTGGAGAGATTAACAGAATGTAGGGCAACGCATGCGTTGCCCTACTGCGGTATAAAGAAGCCGAAAAGAAGGCGCGGGATGAAGCTGAACATTTTGCACTTGGCCTTAAGAGTTTAACTGAAAATTAGTGAATTTATTCGTTAAAAAGATAAGTTATGACAATAAAGCCAGAAGTTCTTTTGAATGGAAGGGTTTGGTTAATACGTGTGCGTCTTCAAACGAGGGAAGTACTCCTTCTCTTTGGCCGGTAATAAAGATTATCTTTAAACGAGGAAATTTTTCTTTCAAAAGACGGGCAATTTTGGTCCCCTTACCATCTGGTAAATTAATGTCAGTAATTAGGTAATCTAGTTCTTCGAAGGAGGATATCATGGCCAGGGCATCGCGGAAGTTCTCCGCAGCAATTACTTTGTAGCCATTTTGTTTTAGTAACTCTTCAATAAAGTTTCTTATTAGGTCTTCGTCTTCAACTAAAAAAATAGTTGCTATACGCAATTTAAAATTTTTTTCAGCAATAGGAAAAGTCAACACAAATTTTGCACCGCAATTTGGCTTTTGGATGAGCTCAATACTTCCACCAAGACTTTCAATTTCTTTTTTAACAAAGCTTAATCCAAGGCCAGTGCTGCCTTCTTTAGTGCTGAAATGTGGTTCAAAAATTTTTTCTCTTAATTCTTGTGGTATTCCGGGCCCAGAATCTATCACAGTAACAACTACATTTTCATTTTCTTTTTTAGCTGAAATTCTGATGTAACCCTTACCTTTAATGGCTTGATAAGCATTATTCAAAATATTTCTTATAATTTGTTCTATACTAAAGCTATTTCCTTTAATTTTTGGTAAATCTTCTTCCAAAAATATTTCTAAAGCGAGGTCGTCACCTGCGGTTTTCTTTAACGAATTCGTAATTCTTTCTAAGATCTCTTTTATATCGCAATTAAGAATTGTTTTAATTTTTTGTTTGTTAATTGATAGATAGTCTTTCGTTATTTCCTCTCCTCTTAGAGAGGTTGCGATTATACGTTCAAAATATTCGTTTTTTCTTTCTTTTCTAATGATTCCTTGCTCTGCTGATAAAGAAATCATTTGTAAAATACTTCTTACGTCATGGATAACTTTTTTTGATATACCTTCGCATTCGTCTATTATTTTTTGTTTTTCTTTTTCTTTATTTATCAATTGACTTAAAATATTTGCTATGTTTGCAAAATATAGTTTTTCTCCTTCACTCCATTTTTGCTTTGCGTTTTTCCTCCCCAGACCAAATACTCCTAGAAAAACTTTTTTATCAAAAAGTGGTATGAGGATTAAGTCGTTTAACTCTAGATTTTCTATTTTATTTTCTATGTATGCTATTTTTTCTTGTTTTAGTATTGGCTTGTGTTTTTGAACTATATCTAGATTTTCTTTTTTAAGGTCTCTGTTGCTGTAAATTTTTTCTTCATTCTTGTCATAAATTATGCAAAAAATTAAATCTATATTTAGCGTTTTTTCAATTAATTTTAAAATTTCTTCGGTGGCCTCTTCTATTTTATTATGTTTTTCTGCTACTTTTCTTGTTTCTAGTAAACTTTTTAATAGTTTTTCGTTATTATGTTCTTCTCTCATCCTTTTTATTCCCTCGGTTATGATTAAGAAAGTTTCCTCATCTAAAGAGTCATCGCTTATAGTGGCCTTTGGCTCGCCATAAGCGATTTTTGTTTAATAAGGACCCCTCCCGCTTGATTTTTTCAAATTCGATACTTGTCAGCCATTTCTTTTAAAGTAATAGCAAGTTTATTCATATCTTCGGCGGCCTGTTTAATGCCAGCTATCGAACTTTCCGCTTCTTCGGTTCTGTCTTTAAGGCTTTTATTCATGTCGTTTATATTGAGCAACTCTTCTGCAATGCTATCGGTGTTATGGGTGATTTCCTGGGTTACGGCGGTTTGTTCTTCAATGGCTGAAGCTATGCTTCCTGCGCGCTCAACAGTCTTTTCCATGGTGGTAAGCAGGTTTACGCTTGTTTCTTTGAGTTTCATGCCCTTTTCTACAAGATTTTCCACCCAGGTTCTGATCTGATCTGTGGATTGAGCGGTCTGTCTTGAGAGCTCTTTGATTTCTCCTGCTACTACGGCAAAGCCTTTTCCTGCTTCACCAGCCCTTGCTGCTTCAATGGTGGCGTTTAGTGCCAGTAGATTGGTTTGGTCCGCAATATTCTGGATAATGTCTGCGGCGTTTTTAATATGTTCGATCTCTGCCAACAGGCTTTCGATAATGTCGCTGTTGGTTTGGGCCTGGTAACTCGTTTCCTGGGTTTCTGTAGTAGTTTGGGCGGTATTTTGCGAAATTTCTGAAATAGCTGCACTTAGCTCCTGAATGCTTCTGGTGGCGAGATTTAGCTGCTCGTTTAATTCTTCAGTGTAATGGGTGAGGCGTTTAATATCTTTAAAGGTTTCTGAGGAGTGTTGGGCAACTTGTTCGGCAATGGCTGAGAATTCAGTTGAGCTTGCAGCAATTTGCTCGATTCCTTTTTTGATTTCTTTTAGCACGCCAGTGGCATTTTCTAAAGTGCGGTTAAAATGATAGGCTAGAATGTGAATCTCATTATTGCTGTTCTCGATTACTTCCGCTCGCTCAGTAAAATCCTTTTCAGCGACTTTTTGCATTATTTTGACAAGCTTTTCTGCTTCTTTTTCTAAGCGAGTACCTACCAGAAAAGCAAATCCACCACCCATAAGAAGAGCACTTCCCAAGAAGAATAGTTGTCTAATTATTCTTGATTTTTCTTCATGAAAGAAAAAAGCTTCAATACCAATACTTATTCCCCATAATACAAAAACTATTCCTGAAATCAAGAATAAAAGGTGTTTAATCTTAAGGTTCATCACTTTCTGCATTTTCCCTCCCGCTTTTATTATTTTTTGCTGAACTTTTCTTAGTTTTTTTAATTATAGGCAATTTCTTTATCGAACGTATTTTAAAAAACTTAAATCTTTTTTGTGTAACAAACATGTTAATTTTTGGTTTTTATAAGTGATGAACCTGTAAATTTTTGACTAATTAATGTTTAATTATTCTTGTCAAATCACTAGGTTTGCGTATAAAAAAAGCAAAAATTAGCGTATCTGGTTCGTCACTTGTGAATACCTTTTGAAGGATTTAATTATTTTTTATAAAATGACGAATAGATGTTGAACTTTAAAATAAGGAGGGGCTTGATGCCAACGAAACATCCTCGTCTTTGCATTGTGCTTGAGCCAGAGCTTTTCAATAGGGTTCGCAAACTTGCAGAAATTAAAGGAGTATCGATGTCGTCTATGGTCTGTGAGCTTTTGCGAGAGTCTCTTGAGATAGAAGAAGACCTACTTTTTATGAAACATTTGAGCTATCGCGAGGCCAAAATGGAAGACAGAAAGGGGGTTCAAGATTCCCGCCATGACTCAAAAGACATTTAAAGTCAAAATTAGCCAGGATGTTCTTGAGAAAGACTTTCCTGCTTTAAATCCCGGTTTTAAAGAGGCTCTTATCAACTTTATTAAAGAAAAACTTGCTGTTAGGCCTCATTTGTATGCCAAGCCTGTGCGCGGTCCGGGAAGCAAATATTGGAAGGTTCGTTTTGGAGAATATCTTTTAGGATTCAAAATTGAGCTTGACTGTCTTATTGTTTTGGCGGTAATTCCTTATTATCGCCTCTACAATAAAAATTTTGTAGGAGTATAGGTTGGCTATTTATTTCGAAAAAGCAGGCCGTGAAAATACTGATCAGGCATTAAAAATTGCCTATGATGCCTTTGAAAAAAGGAGTATCAAGCACGTTATTGTTGCTTCTACCTTTGGAGATACAGGCCTTAAAGCGGCAGAGCTTTTTAAAGGTAAGGGGGCGAATTTAATCGTTGTTACGCACAACGTTGGTTTTCGGGAACCCGGCAAATTAGAAATGTCCCCTGAAACACGGGCAAAAATCGAATCCTTGGGGGCAAAAGTTTATACTGGTACCATGGTGCTGCGAAGCATAGGCACCGCTATTCGTGAGCTACAACAATATTCTCAGCAAGACTTAATAGCCAATACCTTGCGTCTTTTTGGGCAGGGGATAAAGGTATGCGTAGAGATAGCTCTAATGGCTTGTGATGCTGGGCTTGTGCCTCCAGAGGACGTTATAACCGTAGCTGGGACCGCACGCGGCGCAGACACCGTAGCCATTATCAAAGCCATGCCCTCAAACAAAATGTTCAGCTTAAAGGTGCGCGAGATCCTGGCTAAACCTAGAGACTGGTAAATCTTAGTAAGCCGATATTTTTGCTTGCTGAATTGGTATCGCATTTTTGCGCCGCCTGCGCTTAAGCCCAAGCTTCTCCCTTAGCGCGGCAAGCGCCTCTTTTACAAACTTCTCCGTGCCTATTACCAAGCCCTCTGAAAAATAT
>NZ_ATXH01000044.1 GCF_000421585.1 Thermodesulfatator atlanticus DSM 21156 | reverse complement strand
GACTGGTATACCAAGGAGATAGTGGGATTTGAGGTTTCCATGAGGAGCCGGACGGAAGAATGGCTTAGCGCCCTTGAGCAAGGCCTAAACAAGAAGTTTCCTGAAGGAGTAAGAGGCAAGGGTCTTTGTCTTGTGAGCGATAATGGCAGCCAACCCACGTCGAAGAAATTTGTATCAGAGATGAAGAATCTTCAGATAAAGCAAATATTGACGAGTTATAGTAATCCAAAAGGGAATGCGGAGACAGAACGGATGATAAGAACGATAAAAGAGGAAATGATATGGATTTCGGAATTTAGGAATTTAATAGAGGCAAAGGACAGAATTGGAGATTGGATAAGGCGATACAATCGTGAGTATGTGCATTCAGCGCTGAGCTATATGAGCCCAGAGAAATTTGAGGCAAGATATTATGAGGGCAGCTACAGGGATGCTGCTTAAATGGTGTCTCCCCAAGATAACGTCCAAAAGTGTCCGGCATTTTGGGTAGCACTACAGTTTTTGAAATTTTTGCCGTATGTTCGCCCGGAATTGAAAAAGTTCTTGCACAAGAAATAAGCGTCCTTGGGTACAAAAATAAAACTACTCCTGGAGGGGTGATTTTTAAGGCGAATCTTAAAGGCCTTTATCTCACTAATCTCTGGCTGCGCACCGCAACAAGAATTTTGATCAAAATAGGCTCATTTAAAGCCCTAAATTTTAAAGAATTGATAGATAAAGCTAGCAGGTATCCATGGGAAATATATTTTTCGCACACAAACTCTTTAAAAATTAGAGTCACCTGTAAGCATTCGAAACTATACCACTCAAAAGCTGTTGCCGAACGTCTTTTAGCTGCCATTAAAACCCGCCTGGGAAGAGAACTTTTTCTTACAAACGATAAAGAAGCACCGCTGCTTGTTGCGCGTCTCAACCATAACGAAGTCTTATTACGTGTAGATTCCTCTGGAAAAGATCTTTTCAAAAGGGGTTATAAAGTCGCCCCAGGGACCGCCCCCTTACGTGAAAACTTGGCCGCTGCACTAGTATTGCTCTCAAACTGGGACAAAGCTTCTCCCATTATTGACCCCTTTTGTGGAACAGGAACAATTATCATAGAAGCTGCAATGATTGCCGCAAACATGGCCCCCGGTCTTAATCGCTCTTTTGCCTTTCAAAACTGGAAAAATTACCAAAAAGATCTTTTTGAAGCCCTTGTAGAAGCTGCCCAGAAAAAGATTTCCCCTCCCTCCTCCCCTATCTATGGTTTTGATTGGAGTGAAAAGGCTATCCTGGCTTCTCAGCAAAACGCTAAAGCTGCAGGAGTTGCCCCATGGACAAGCTTCAAAAAGCAAGAAGTCAAACACTTAAAACCCCCTGCCCCCAAAGGTTTTATCGTTACCAACCCTCCATTTGGTAAGCGTATTCGAGAAACACTCATCCCCTTGAGGACTTTAGCTCGAAAGCTTCAAAAGGATTTTTTTGCCTGGCACCTTACGTTCATCTATCCAAGCAAAAAAGTCCCTATCGCTTTTCCCTTTGAATTAAAAGTGCTCACGAGTTTTTCCCATGGAGGCCAGCGGGTTTACGTGTTCAAAAAGTAACTTTTCTCCCAAGTCGCGGAGCCTCTACCGTAAAGCCTAAGTTTTGGCGTATGTCTTTTAAAAGAACACTGCGTGCCCCTGGTTCCCCATGGGTAAGGAAAACGCGCTTGGGTTCTTTTTCAAAATTCTTTAGCCAACTAAGCAACTCTTGATGGTCTGCATGAGCGGAAAAGGCTTCTATTCTAAAAATTTTGGCCCGATTCTCTACCGGCATATGATCAAGAAAAACTCTAGGTTTCCGTAAAAGAATCTCCCTTCCTGGAGTCCCTTTAGCTTGATACCCCACAAAAACCACATAACTTCTTCTAGAAGATAAGTGTCTTTTTAAATGTTCGATTATGCGCCCACCGGTAACCATGCCAGATCCTGCAATAATCAGATAAGGCGGTTTTATTTGTTCTATACGGCATGAGGCCTCAACTGAAGCTGCCGCAAAAAGAAGGGGAAAAGAAAATATTTGATCACCCTTTGCTAAACGGGCTAGCGCTTCCTCATCATAAAGATTGGTATACTTGGCGTATATTTTGGTCACTTTTAGCGCCATAGGGCTATCAACAATTACCGGAAGAGGTTTTATTTCGCCTGATTCCACTAAGTCATTCAAAAAATAAATCAGCTCCTGAGTACGACCTATGGCAAAAGATGGTATGAAAATACGCGCATGTTCTTCGCGGGCTTTCTCAATAATAGCTTTTAATTGCTTTTTGGCCAGGGAAAAAGGCGGATGCTTGCGTCCTCCATAGGTTGATTCCATGATGATATAATCCGCCTCTTTGATCGGAGAGGGATCTCGGATGATGGGCGTCCCTGGACGACCTATATCCCCTGAAAAAACAAACTTTTTCCCTTCACACCATATTTCAACATTTGCGGCACCAAGAATATGACCAGCATCTTTCAGTCTAAAGTGTATCCCCCCGGGAATATCAAAAATTTGATCATATTCAAAAGCCCAGCAAAGCTTTAAAACCTTCTTAACGAGACTTTTTGGTCCGAGTTTCGGTTCGAGATGTAAACGATCTGCCAAAACAATCTCTAGAAGATCGACAGTAGGCTCAGTAGTAAGAATTTCTCCCTTAAAGCCATCGCGCACCAGCTCAAGGAGTCTTCCTGAGTGATCAAGGTGGGCATGGGTTAGTATGACGTAGTCTATTTTTTTAGGATCGAAAAGAAAATTCGAGTTAATCTTTTCGTAATCCTTTTCCTGGTAAAGCCCACAGTCAATAAGGATCCTTTTACCGCCTGTCTCAAGGAAATAGGCGCTTCCAGTTACTGTACCGCAAGCTCCGCAAAAAATTATGCTTCCCATAAATTTTTCCTTTTATTTTTTATCGCCGATGAATACCATAAGGTCAAATGCTAAAGAGAGGTGACAGATGTTTTTTACAGATAGGCGCAAAAGCCCCCGCTACTGCTGTCAACTGCCGGTCTTTGTAAACGAAAAAGAAATGCATCTTTATCTTTGTGATCTTTCCCTGACAGGATGCTTTGTAGAAGCAACCGAAGAACTACTCCTCCCTGTTGGCGAAAAAATAACTTTGACCTTATTTTTGCCCTGTGTTGGCCCCCTACCTGTAGAAGGGATAGTGAGACATCATGGAACACCTGATAGAATTGGCATGGGTGTTGAATTTCTCTCTTTTCCGGACCGCCTACATAGGGTCTATGCCAAATTCGTTAAAATCCTTCCTATTTTAGAAGAAGCAAGAAATCTCTACCGTGAGTTAGTAGAAATGGAAGCAAGATGATATCAATCAGCCTTTGGCAACCAATAGCTGCTTTCATTTTCGGAGGCCTGATAGGTAGCTTTTTAAATGTCTGCGCCTGGAGACTTCCTCGTGAAGAGTCGATTATACGCCCTGGCTCACATTGTCCTAAATGTGGCACTCCTATCAAATGGTATGATAATATTCCCATCGTAAGCTATCTTTTTCTCCGGGGAAAATGCCGCTCTTGTAAGGAACCCATTTCTTTACGCTACCCCATCGTAGAACTTTTTACCGGCCTTCTTTCTGTGGCAGTTTTTTTGCGCTTTGGTTTAACGCCTGCTTATCTCGGTTTTTTTGTTTTTTGTGCAGCGCTTTTGCTAGTGAGTTTGATTGACCTTGATTATCAAATCATCCCCGACGAAATAAGTCTTCCGGGTATTTTGGTTGGATTAGCTTTTTCTCTTTATAATCCTTTAACTACGCCTCTTGATGCCTTACTAGGGGCTCTATGTGGCGCAGGTGGTCTTTATCTTCTTGCTGAATTTTACTATTTTCTTACCAAACGCGAGGGCCTTGGCGGGGGAGATTTGAAACTTCTTGCCATGATAGGGGCCTTTTTAGGGGTAAAAAGCTTAATTCCTGTGGTATTTATCGCTTCCTTAGTGGGAGCTGTTATAGGGATAAGCCTTAGTATTTTTTATCGGATAAGAGAAAAAAGAACCTTTGCCATTCCTTTCGGGCCTTTTCTTTCTCTGGGTGCTATCATTTATCTCTTCCTTCCTCAACTATTTGACACGTTTTTCCCCTATTAAGGCTTCCATTTTTCGAATCGAAAAAGTCTCCTAGAACAATTAGCGATATCTTTTTCCCTCTCCAGGCTTAAAACTTTTGTCCACATGACAAGCCACACATGTTTGGAGTGTCGAGGGCAAGCGCAACTTATGTGGACTAAACAACATAGATCCCGGAGCCCAATACCTACTAAGCCTGGGATCATGAGGATTATGACAAGAAGCGCATATTATTTTTCCATTATATAAAGGCATGGCTATCCCTATACGATCAGGACTTTCTTTAATAGCCTTCAACAATTTACCTTTAGGTTTAACCCCGACATGGGTATAACCGGCGGGGTGGTATTTTTCATAGCCAGGATGACACCCTTTACAACATTCATCAGGATCAGCCCGCATAAACTTGACTGAACTTATGCCTTTAACATGTTTTACATCAGGAAGAGAACTATGGCATAGCAAACATTTCTCTTCAACTATATTCCCTTTTTCATCTATTTGCCCCACGTGAGGATTAAGTCTTTGGTAAGCCTTCGCCTCATGACATAAGAAACAAAATTTATATCTTGGCAGTCCTTCTCTTCGCAAGAAATTGCGATTGTATTTTTGAGCATGTTTACTCAAAAAGCACTGTAAAAGAGAATTATGACATGTTTCACAGGTTAATTCCCCATTTTGTAAAGGCATATAATGTGGCACTTTAACTTTCTTAGGCTTAATACCTACAGGATGGATATCAGCTCTTGCAAACTTATTATCATGACAACGCTCACAAAGCTTATTAAAATCATTATCTTTAAGAGGCGCTTTCTCTGGAGAAGGATCACTCTTATGGCAACACAAACAAAACAGTTCTTTCCAATGAGGATTTACAGAACGGGACTCCCATGCAAAAGGCAAATAATAATCTTTCAAATTCTTAGCATCTTTAGATTGTAGGTGATGTTGATGACATAAAATACAGCCACTGCCTGAGGAAACATCTATCCCTTCAGCTAAAGCTTTCTTCCTAATCTTAGGATCCTCAAAGGGATTATAGCCATGTTGCTTAACACACTTTACTTCTGCATGACAAGGAGTACATGAATACTGATCTAAAAAAGATTTTAATCTTTTATCTTTTCGGATTTTATTTTTTACAAAGGCAATATGGCAATAAATACAGTTTTTAGCGCTCTCTGTATGTGGATTATAAGAAAAAAAATTCGCATTATGACATGCAATACATAGCGAAGAATATATGTTTAATTCAAAATCCATCTCATCGAGCAGCTCCTGAGGAGGCTTTCTCAAGAGATAGGGCTCGATTTCTTTCTGATGTATATTATGACAAGTAAGACATGTTACTGTATCTCCCTTTCCTAAAGGCAAACCACGCAAAATAAAAACTACTGACTTAGACGCAAGTTTTACCCCTACAGGATGCGTCATTACACCGGCATGGCAGTTCATACAATAAGAGTTAATATCAAAATCTTTTCTTAAATCTTTTTTAGCTTTGCCATACCTATCCATTAAATGGCAATCTGAACATTTAAGATTATCATGCATTGGCAATGGCACAGAGAGAGACTCAGCGAATGAATCGCTTAATAAGCCAAAAAATAAAAACAATAGTATGATGTAATAAAATAAGCGAATCATATTATTGGACTCTTAAAATCAAAGGTATTTTATGTTTATGCAAATCTTCTCTCATGCCTTTATCATGATAATATCTAAACAAAAACAGCGCGCTTGGACCATGACAAACTGAACAGAAGTTTTCCATAAGATGGGCTCGCTTGCGCAAAAAGCTGTTACGAATATCCCCTTCTACATTTTTCCACGGCGCTTTATCTGGATGACTGTCATCCCAAATATGAGGATCGTGACAAGTAGGACAAGAAATTACCCCCTCTTTTGACCTACGCCCGTCAACTGTATAAAGAGGAACTTCTTCTAAGTTTAGGATAGAAAGAAAGCGTTTGTGATAGCCAAAGTAAAGCTTCATCGGATGTGACCCAACAGGGACAGTCTTATCTGCAGCAGGGCCTTCTTTGCTATGACATCCATAACAAGTCTTTTCCATATAATCCTGCCCTTTTCCTAACGGCGCTACCCACAATATTACCTTTTCCTTTGCATTGTGAACTCCGTGACAAGCAGTACAAACAGAGGTGTTTTTTATGGGTTTTCCTTGGAGGTTAACATACTCAGGTGCTACCACATGCATATCATGGTCGGTTCCCTCTACATAAGATTGGTTTCTGTGACACGTTCCGCAAAGTTTAGGATGTTTTAAGTTAGAAATACGCAAAAAGCTATCAGCTTCTGTTCCTTCTAAATTTTTCCCCTTACCCTTTTTCTTAGCCCCTGGTTTCCACTGGTGGGGATTATGACACGTAGCACACTCCACTAATTCCCTATTCCCCTTCTTATATAGCGGTAATCCCTTGGGCTT
>NZ_ATXH01000043.1 GCF_000421585.1 Thermodesulfatator atlanticus DSM 21156 | reverse complement strand
AGAGGTTCTAAAGGTTTTAGAGGTTGTCGAGGTTTGGATTGAATGGGTATCGAAAGCACTATTTTTGTCAGTCATTGCGAGCGAACACAGTGAGCCAAGCAATCTCGGTAAGTGAAGGGACAGGGATCGCGCGGGCGTACAGGTTGCCTCGCGGTGACACCTTGTCGGACAAAACAAGCTCCAATTAATATTCATCGCCCTTTTATTAAAATCTCTTGTCCAAAATGTTAATGATGCTAAGCTAAGCCCCAAAAAGGAGGCGGATTATGCCGCTTAAGCTGGTAATTCACGTGCCAGAATCAACTCGCTACAAAGTAGCCCTTAAAATGGGGATTAATTTTTTGAAAACCAAAGCCCAAAACGAAGAATTGCTGGCGCGAGTTTTGGTAAATGCCCAGGGGATAACGGTTTTGCTCGAGCTAGATGATGAAATGCTAAACCTTATGGAAGATTTTAAGTCTCGTGGTGGAGAAATACACTTTTGTAAAAATGCCATGAAGGCTTTTAATGTTCCCGAAGAAAAAGTCCCTGAAGGCTGTTATATTGTGCCAGCCGGGATAAGGGCTTTGGTTGAATGGCAGGAAGAAGGTTTCCGTTACGTAAGGGCTTAAAGACGAAGAAAATACCAAGGGAGGAAGCTATATGATCGAAAACGTAGCAAATGTGCCTGGAAGTGACCGTAGTGCGATTCTAGAACAGCAAGATCGCAGGCTTCAGGAGCAGCTTGCCAAGATTCGCCACAAAATCATGGTGATGTCAGGCAAAGGTGGCGTGGGGAAGAGTTCGGTTGCGGTTAACCTGGCGATAGGGCTTTCCTTGCAGGATTTTATGGTGGGGCTCCTTGATGTTGATTTGCATGGGCCCAATGTCCCCAAAATGCTTGGACTCAGGCGTGCTCATCTACCCCGACGACCAGATGGGCGTATTGGTCCGGTGGTTTATTCGCCAAACCTCAAATTTTTGTCCATCGAGCCCCTTTTGCCCGAAGAAGACGCTGCTGTTATCTGGCGTGGTCCTTTAAAAATTTCCGCTATCAGGCAGTTTCTTTCGGATATTGACTGGGGAAAGCTTGATTATCTTATTATCGACGCTCCTCCTGGCACAGGCGATGAGCCCATGACCGTTGCCAAAACCATTCCTGATGCATATGCCCTTTTGGTTACGACACCACAGGAAGTTTCTCTGATAGACGTTAAAAAATCTTATAACTTCTGTAAAAAAGTGAAAATGCGTATCCTGGGCCTGGTGGAAAACATGAGCGGCTTTATTTGCCCACACTGTGGCAAAGAAGTCGATCTCTTTAAGCGAGGTGGCGGTGAAAGGCTTGCGGAAGAGTTAGGCATTAAATTCCTCGGACGTATTCCTGTTGATCCACGCGTGGTTGCAGCGGGAGACTCTGGCAAGCCAATGATTGCCGCTTACCCTGAATCTAAAACGGCTGAAGCCTTTGAAGAGCTTGTGCGTAACGTGATTGCTGCCACTGAAGAGCTTTACCGTGATATCCAGGAAGGCCGTTTCATGCGGGTGGCTATTCCTGTTGAGGGGCCATTAGTAGCCGAAGACATTGAAAAGGCCCCTCTTTTTGCGATCTATGACATTGAAAATGGCATGGTTAAAGTCAAAGACGTACTTCCTAAACCAGAAGATGCCCCTCTTGATCTCTGGCTCAAAGAACAAGTTGCCACCCACGTGCTTGCTCCTTCTTTCCCTAAAAAATTAAAAGAGCAACTCTTAAACATGGGGATTAAAACCATTGATAAAATCGCCCCCAAGATGAAGTCAGATATGGCTGTCCAGGATCTTCTGGCAGGCATTATCAAGGAAGATTAAGAAAAAGCCCCCTTATTGAGGGGGCTTTTTACTTTGTTAAGTCTTCAAATATCTTAGTCCCTTCTTCTTCGGTTAGTGGGCCAAGTATTGCTAATGTTGGTTTGTCTCTAAAGCTTTTCTTAGCAAAAGAGGCTATGTCTTTCGGGCGAAGTTCTTTTATTTTGGCCAGGGTTTCTTCGTATGGTATGTAGCGTTTAAAAAGAAATTCGTTCCTGGCTAGGCGACTCATGCGTGTGTCTGGGTTGTCTGAAGATAAAAGCAACGCACTTTTTAGATGATCAAGGGAAGAGGAAAATTCTTCCTCGGTGATATTTCCGTCCTTAAGATTTTCGATTTCTTTGGTGATAAGCCTAAGAGCTTCTTTAAGATTTCTTTTTTCTACGGCAGCATAAATCCCTAATACCCCTGTGTCTTCGTAAAGAGAAAGGAAAGAATAAATCGCATAAGCAAGCGCCCTTTTTTCACGAATTTCTTGAAAAAGCCGCGAACTCATGCTTCCCCCAAGAAGGGTGTTGAAAAGAAGGGCCTGGTAGCGCATTTCATCACGGGCAGAGCAGACTGGCACGCCCAGAACAAAATGTACCTGTTCAAGCTTGCGAGAGATAACCGCCACGCGTCTTTGAGGAGAGGGAGGAATGCGCTTTTTCCCTTCTCCTTGGGATACATCTGCGAAAAGAGTTGCTACTTGCTTTGCAAATTCTTCGTGTTTGAGATTGCCGGCTGCGGCAATTACTAGATTTTGACCATTGTAAAATTTAGCGAAATATGACTTGACTTTAGCCTCGTCAAACGAAGCCACGTTTTCCCAGGTACCAAGGATAGAACGGGCAAGAGGGGAATTCTCCCAAATGGTCTGGCTGAAAAGTTCATGGACAAGTTCTTCTGGGGAGTCTTCCATCATTTTTATTTCCTGGAGCACTACTTGCTTTTCGCGCTCTATGTCTTCAGCAGAAAAATTGGAATTAAGAAAAATGTCTGCCAAAAGTTCTAAAAACCGTGAGGTATGTTCAGGAAGCACTTTAGCGTGAATACAGGTTTGTTCTTTAGAGGTAAAGGCGTTTGAGTATCCACCTAGGCGATCAAGCTCTTTGGCAATTTGAAGGGCTGAGCGCTTTTTAGTGCCTTTGAAAAATAGATGTTCAATGAAGTGGGTTAGTCCGGTTTCATGCTCTTCTTCGTCACGGCTGCCAACATTTAACCAGAGTCCTACGGATACCGTTGGAAAATCAGCGAACTCCTCTGTTAGAATCCGTACGCCTGAATCAAGTTGAGTTTTAAAATACTTGAATCCCATTTCTAACCCCGAAATTTCTGTTTTAAGCGTTTTTTTACTTGGCTGGGGAGTCTTTGCAAGCACTTTTCATTTAAGGTAGTTAGGATTCTCTCCTGTTTTCCGTCCCTAAAAATAGGAAAGGCCCCCTTTTCCTTGTAACACTGATCTTGGCAATTTTACATGGGTCTCTTTAATGTATTGCGGCCTCTTACGCTTTCATGACGAAAGGGTACATTTGCGCTAGAGGTGCTTTCTTTATTTCCAGCGCGAAATGGCATATTCCTTGCTTAAATTGTGGTTAAAAATTTTTCGGGAGAGGAGAAGGCCGTGGATTTTTATTTTGTGGAGAAGGACTATGCCATGGAGTTACCTATAGACGGTGAACAGGTTACGTATGTATTTCTAAGGACAGATCCCCAAAGAATAACTGCTGATAGGCTCTATTTTGCCCCTTCCGACGAAATTAAAAGAATAATAGAACGCTTTCACCAGGCCGGCTACAAGGACTTTAACGTCAAAGTTTTTATAGATAAGCGTCAAATATTTGAACACCCTAAGTTTCCCATTGATCTCACCTATAGCGGTGGCTACTTCAAACAAGGCGAAGAGTTCATCCCCTTAGAGGAAAAGATCAAGCCCTTGCTAGGGAAGGATAAAATTCGGGTGGCGGTGGTAAATGGTATGGGCGGTGGGATAGGGGACAACATTGTAGGCATGACCGCCCTTAATATCTTCTATGACCGGTTAATGAATTATTTCAAAGAAGTAGATATTGGCATATTTACTTTGCGTCCGCGGGGACTTCCTATCCTTAGACAGGAAACCATAGTAAACGAAATCTATCTTATGCCCGCTCCTGCAGAGCTTCTCTTTCAATACGATGCGATAGTTGATCTCTCCAACATGACAGGCTGGCCCATATTTAAACAACCTTTTATGGATTTTTTTATTAATGCTTTTTCTATTGATCCTAAATCTGTTCCTGACGAACAAAAGAGATGTTTCGTTAAAATTAACGAACAAATAGCTAGAGAATTGTATCCTATAATAAGATCTTTAAAATCCAGTGCTAAAAAACTTTTGCTTTATCATCCTTTAACTTCAAGTCCTATCAGATCTATACCTAATAATTTAGTAAAAAAATATCTAAAAAAACTTATAAAGCTTACAGATTATACAATTGTTTCTGTAGTCAATATTGATTTTAAGCATTCTAGATTTGTCAATTTATTTCCTTTTTCTAAAAAAGGTATTGATTATTTCTTTTATTTAGTTTCTCAAATGGATGCTATTATTACTGTTGATACAGCAACGACGCATCTCGCAGATGCTTTTTCTATTCCTGCTGTGGATTTGTGCACAACCATACCTCCCAAATGGTATGTGTGTTATTATCCTTTTGTTGAAGGTATTCTTGTTGGTGGAGGAGAATTTCCTGAAATATATACCCATGCTTCAGATAATAAGGAGGATCTAGAAAAGGTTTATAAAAATTGGATGAAATTTTCTATTGAGGACGCTCTTGAATTATTAGAAAAGATGATAGTCAAGAGAGAAAATGAACTGCCTCATAAGCCTTGTCCTGTATGTCTAGCAAATAATCCTTTTATTCCAAGTAGTCGATATAGATTTTATAATTCTACTATTTGTCAAAATTGTGAGGCAGAATATGCTTATCCACGAAAAACAATGGATTATAATGAAGCTTATTTTTTAGACAGTACTGAAAGTGGAGATAAATATTCTGATTATATTTCAACAAAAGATGCAGATAGCCTTTATATTTCATTTATAAGTAACCCACGCTTTCATAAAGTTAGAGAGTGTCTCGAAGTTATGCCAATAAAAAAGACACTTCTTGATGTAGGCTGTGCTAATGGATTTTTTGTGCGTTATGCCAAAAGTATTGGTTTTTCCGCTTATGGTATAGATGTGTCTAAGGCAGCCATAAATTATGGGCGCAAATATTTTAAATTAACTACTATTGAAGTATGTTCAGATCTTAAAAAACTCCCTAAGAGATTTCCAAAATATTTTCAAGTTATAACTGCCTTTGAAGTGATAGAACATTTAGAGAATCCCTATGATTTTGTAAGATCAGTTTATGAATTATTAGAAAACGGAGGTATATTTATTTTCTCTACGCCCAATCGAGATATGTTAGGACGCAAACTGGGCTTGAAAGATGAGAGGCAATTTTTCTTGCCCGGCCATCGTGATTCCCCCCCAGGCCATCTAACGCGATTTACCGCCAAAAGTCATAAGATATTGGTGGAACAATTAGGTTTTTACGTTTTGTGGCAATATACCGTTCCGCCTCTTTCAGGAGATATCTTAAGAGCCTTAGGTGATCGTCTACAAATTCCCAACCTTACTATAAAGTTGGATGACAACAGGCATTTAAAACTTCCAGGAGATAAACTCAAACCCCTGCTTGGTAAGGCTTTTGAATCTTTGATTCCTTCACTTCAGGAACAGGGTCTTTTTCTAATTACGGCAGCTATAAAAGATACATCGGCACCTTGAAGAAAATATTGCTATGAGACTTTTGCAAAACATCTGGGATCCGTTCCCATTTTTCGGAACGAAAAATAGAAACGGATCCTTGACTGGACCTTAAGAAAAGATGTTTTGCAAAGGTTTCTTTTAATATTTTAGGAGGTAAGATGTTAGATTTTAAGAATGAACCCAATATTTTATTTGCGTTTGGACATCCAAAATCTGGAACAACATATCTTCAAATGATCCTTAATAGTCATCCAGAAGTGTCGTGTCCTTCTGAGCATCAATTTGATTTCTTTATTAAAGAATTGCCCAGATTGTTGGATAACTATAATAAGCTACTTCTTTTAGTAGATCAAAAGACGGCTAATCAGGGAGCTTCTCTTTTTACTGGTGAAGATTTAGATAGATTGTTTTCTTTTATTGTTTATTTAGCTGCTTTAAGAGGTGCACAAAATAAAAAAGATACTGATAAAATAAAATGGTATGGCATTAATGATAATGCTATCATTAACAGACTTTTCATGTATATTAAATTGTTCCCAAATGCTAAATTTATTTGTATAGTACGCGACCCTCGTTCTATAGTGGTTTCATCTTGGTATAATAATTTACGTGTTGAACCAGGTTTTTTACAAAATCGCGGTAAAAATAAAGAATACTGGGCCATGCAAGTTGCAAATTTTTGGGTTAGAGATATGCAAAATGTATTAAATTTTGCTGACAACTTTCCGAAAAAAATATTTTTGATCCGTTATGAAGATTTGCGTTTAGATCCTTTCTCGAATTATAAAAAGATTTTTTCTTTTTTAGGCGTTAATACTAATGATAATATTATCGAAAATGTTATCAAAAAAACAAGCTTTAATAAGTTCAAAAATGGTAAATTTTTCCGCAAGGCATCTATTGATGATTGGAAAGAAGAATTGTCTCGAGAAGCTATTTATAATGTTGAGAGCAAAGCCCTTAAAATTATGAAAGTTTTTAATTACGAACCTTTTATTAAACCCTCTGTGTCAGGATAGATATTACTATGAGACCTTTGGAAAATACCTTGCGGTTGTATTTGTGCAAAACTGATTGCGGTAATTTTGCAAAAAGGTCTCTAATTTAGTTTTCCTTAAGTTCCGGATAAGAGATGAGAAAGGGGCACCTCTCTTTTATATTTCAAAGGAAACACGAAACTTATATCTTCACCCAGGAGGTGCCCCAGGGACAATATATCAAAAAAATCCTAATTGACTTCACCGATGAAAAAATTACTCCATCAGGAGGAAGTTTCTTCCTGGCTCATGTTTCTCATCTTCTCGG
>NZ_ATXH01000042.1 GCF_000421585.1 Thermodesulfatator atlanticus DSM 21156 | reverse complement strand
GTATTTTGGAGTTCGTCAACGCTTCGATGTACCCCGGAGCCAAAAGAAATATAGATTACGGGATAGTTTTTAGACCAATCCCAGTTGTTCTCTAAGAATAGCCCGTGGAAGAGCTCACGTTTTCCCAGGAAGGCCTGGCGCAGGGTATCGAGAAAAAGGCTTTTTCCAAAACGCCTTGGGCGGGAAAGGAAAAAATACTTGCCTTCGTCAACGAGCTTTTTCACAAAAGGCGTTTTATCTACGTAGTAATAATTTTCTGTGCGGATTTCAACAAAACTCTGAATGCCTACGGGAAGTTTTTTCTTAGCCATAGGGGTATTATAGCAGAAATGAAATCAGTGTGTTGGGATCCGTTCCTTTTTTTCGGAACGAAAAATGGGAACGGATCCCTTAGCCATTAGCCCTTTGCGAAGAGGCCCTTTCGGGCCGAGGGAGCGATCTCCGCGAAGAATTAGTCGTAAAAGTCCCTGAACCAGAGTTCAATACCCACGATGGTCCCTAAGAGGCGGGCGTAATTCCTCTTCCCGTAAATATGAAGGTCAAAAATCTCTTTTAAGGCCTTTTCTTGAAAAAGTCCCCTTTCTAAGATTCTGCGGTTAAAAATGACCTTTTCAATGCCTTGGCGAAAATACTTACGCTGCCATCTGTCAAACTCGGTGTAATGCCGAAAACCAGGGATACTTAAGCGCTTGAGAACGGCATTAAACTTATCAATGAGAAAAAGCCTGAGTTTTCCGGCATCTAAAGGGGCTCCGGTATTGGAGTCGGGAATCTTTACCAAGGGCGGCGCAAAGTGTTTGACAATGGCTTTTTGTATCTGGCCATCGTATCTTAAATGCGGGGGCAGCAAAAAGGCCTGCCTTAAGAACCTGCTATCCAGAAAAGGGATGCTGCATTCTATCTCGGTGCGAAAAATATTTAGCGAGGCTACCGCCTGGCGGTGAATATATTCTTTCAAATAAAAGAGCATGAAGACGTCTTCAGGCAGGTAATCGTCGTAATAAGCCTTTACAAAATTAAGGCAGGTTTTAGAAAGCGCCTGGTAAGAGGCGCGCAATTCTTTGTTTTGGAAAAGGGCCTCCCCTGGGAAATCACAAAGCACCAGGTTTGTCTTGCGGAACAAAATTTCTGCTAAGAGCGTAGGGGTAGGCGCTGAAGATACGGCCTTATCAACCTGAACCGGAAAGGCAAGGGCACACTTGACAAGCTCGCCCCCGTGGCCTCTCATGAGTATGCGAAAATCAGCCCGCTCAAAATAATCAAGAGCAGTTTTTTCCGTTGATTCATGGGGAAAGTAAAACCCATCGCTAAAATAAATCAGCGTGCGGGCAAGGGAGAGAAAATTCTTTAAGGTCTCTTCGGTTATGGGGACAAATTTATGCTTGGTCCCCATGGCCTGGGCCAGACGAAACGCAAGCCGTTCGTCCTGGCAACCTGGAAGCCCAAGGGTGTATGAGGGAAGCCCCCTTGCCTTTTCGCCTAAAGCGGCAAGGATGCTTCTTGAATCAAGGCCCCCTGAAATAGAAAGGCCAAGGCGGTCTTTGGGCCGGGCCCTTTTTTGTACTGCTTGGCCAAAAAGAAGGCAAATTTCCTGGTAGGGAAGCCTCTTGTGCCCGCCGCGCGGTGTAAAAAGCCCTTTTTCGTCCCAGTATTTAGTGAGACCAAAGCTTTTTTCCCTCAAGTTATAGGCCAGGATGGTGGCGTTTGGTAAAAGCTTGGCCCTTTCAAATAAGGTACCCTCACCAAGGGCAAAGCCGAAATGAAAAAGCTCGGCAAGGGTTAAAAAGTCTAAGTCTTTGGGGAAATTGCTATGCCGGGTAAAGGCCTTAAGCTCTGCGGCAAAGAGAAAGCTCTCGGGCAGGTCAGCATAGAAAATATGCTTTAGGCCAAACTTATCAACACCTACGTAGATGGTGTCTTTGCTTTTATCCCAGAGGCAAAAGGAAAAAATGCCCTCAAGGTCTTTTAAAAAGTCAAAATTTTTCCGGGAAAGATAAGCCTTTAAAAAGAATTCATCATCGGGGATATCGCCATTGTTATCATAAATCTCCCCGTCAAAAAATAAGAGAGCGTTTTCGTTTTTAAGAGGCTGAGGCGACAGGGCAAAGGCGTTATTTGAGACAAAACCAAGGGCAAAGGCCTTTTCCTTTTGTTCAAACAAGGTGTAAGTATCTTTATGCCTTAGGGCCTGGGCCATTTTGGAAAATTCGTTTGCGTTTATTTTGCCATCTTTGGCGATTAATCCCAAAAGACCTGGCATGTTAAAACTCCCAGAGTGGTTTAATAGAGCTTGGTTCTACTCTAAATATTTCGTAAAGCACAGGAATTTTCACAAAGAGCAGAAAGACAAAGGCCACAAAGCAAATTCCGAGATAAAGCATCAAGCCCACTTCCCTGTAAAGGTGTTCGGGATTTTGTACCGGGCTGTTTTCCCGAAAGCCGATCTTTAAGTAGTAGGCAAAGAATCCCGCAAAGAGCGGCACACACAAAATCAGTTCCAGGTGGTATCTAACGATAAAGATGCCCAGGAAAAAGGCACAAAAAAGGGCGTAGTAAAAGATGCTGATAATGAGCTTTTCTTCGTCATAGTAGCCAAAGGATTTGCGGTATTTGGCGGCAATTGTTGCGTTATTTATCATGCGGTACTCAGCAAGCCTTTTGGTGGCCATAAAAAAGGCGCCAGCCATCCAGTAGGCAAGTACCAGCGAAAGGGGCGGGATTTTGTTGGGGATAAGGCAAAACCAGCCCAAAAAGAGCCTTATGGGGTTGTTTACCGCTTCGCTAAGAACATCTAAATAGGGGACGTCTTTGGTGCGAAAGGGGGGCACATTGTAGAAAAAGCCCATAATCCATAACCAGAGGGCGGAAAGAAAAAAGGCCAGGTTTATTTTATAGGCCAGGGTAAGCCCCACCACCGCCAAGATGAGCCATTCAGCATAGGCAAGCGGCAGATAAACACGCCCTGAGGGAATCGGGCGGTTCTTCTTGGTGGGGTGCAGGGCGTCTTTGGGGGCGTCAAGGATCTCGTTGATAACGTAGTTGCTTGAGGCCACCAGACACGCCACCACCAGGGCTAAGAAGACCTTGGCGTACCAATTGGTCTTAAAGAGTTCGGGCTTAAGAAAAAAGGCAAGAAGCACGCCAAGGACCATAAAACCGTTTTTGAACCAGTGGTCCGGGCGGGCAATGGCAATGTAGGCCGTAAGGTCTAGCCTCTTCATGGCTTGTCCCTTAGGGCAAATTCTATCTGTCTCATAGTTTCACGCCAGGTCCAGGCCGCAAGCTCCATGCCTTGCGGCGTCCAGTGTACTCCGTCTTTCCAGATAAAGCGCCTTCTCTCTCCTGCCTGCTGGATACTTTCGAAAATATAGGCCACCGGGATTTTTAATTTATGGGCCCTTTCTATCAGTACTTCGTTAAATAATGCTTCGGGAAGAGAAAGCGGATCCTTAAACCCCCTAGGGGGGATGGTGGCCAAAGCCGCTACGGTGCCCTGAGCTTCGGCCTCTTTTACCATGGCTTCTAAGTCATCTACCCATTTTTCATACACGTCAACGGTGCGTAGCTTCCCACGGACGTTATTGGTGCCAAACATGATAAAGATAAACTCAGGCCTCTCTTTGGCCAATATTTCTTTGATCTTGCGGCGTCCAAAGCCAGTAGTTTGCCCGGCAAAACCATAGGCCTTGACCCGGTAAATCCCAAGGGCCCCAGCCACAAGCCGGGGATAAAGGGTGGGGCCGGTAAGGGAATCACCAAAAAGCACCACCAGGCCCTTTTCTACCCGACCCCTTCCTGATTCGTGGACTTTGCGTATATGGGCCGCGTAATGTGCACGGTCTTTTTCATAAACCGTTATTTCACGTAAAATTTCAGGGGTTTCAAAGTCAAAAGTTATGCTTTTTACTTCAGACCAGGGGCCAAGATTATTTTCAAAATCACAGGCCAGGACCCGGTAACGGTAGCGCCTTCCCTTTTTTACGTCTTGGTCCAGGTATTGGGGTTTGTAGCTTTCGGCAATTTTTTGAAAAGGGCCGTTTCCTTCGGCCCTAGAAATCACATATACCATGGGGAAAACATTATCTTGGGCAGGGCTCCAGCTAAGCTTGATACCCACCGGTGAGGCCTCTAAGGTTAGGTTGGCAATGGGCCCTGGGGGCAAAGTGTCTTTTCCACGATAGACCACAAAATTATCAAGGATAAGGGCCACGTTTTTACCTTTCGGATCAGGCCCCCAGAAGCGCAGGGTGCTAAAATGGGTGTCTTTCCTTACGTGACCAGAGCTTTTGGAATTGTAGCGGAAAAGATCCACGTAATAGAGCACCGGGGTCCATTCGTAGTCAGGGAGAAAACGGTAACCGTAAGGGGTGGTGTTATCCCGGGCCTTTTCGTCGAAAAAGTTGAGCCTTGCGGTCTTAAAACCAATGCCCTGGGCCATAAAGGCGATTTTAAGCCCTTTTGAGCCTTTGATGTCAAGCTCTACGGCAGGGCCTGCCCATTTTTCTTTGCAGATAGTTTGCAGGGCCTTTCCGGAAATAGCATCATTTACCAAGGTTATTTTAGCCCTTTTGGAAGCGTAAAAGCCGTCTTTGCCCTGGTCAAAAGTCGTCTGGTAGTAGATGGTGACCCCGCCTTCTTGGTGGGGTTTGAACTTGGCCTCTGAAGAGCAGGCCGAGAGCATGAGCGATAAAAGTATTAGCCACAAAAATTTATGAACCATTACAACCTCTAGAACTTTTACTACTGCTCACCTTTCGCCTTTAGCCCTTCGCCTTTAGCCCTTAGCCCTTAGCCCTTAGCCCTTAGCCCTTAGCCTTTATTAGCCCTTAGCCTCTACTGTTCCCTGATCACCATTCCCATAGCTGCCACAAGACACCACAAAGAAAGGAGAAAAAGAAAGATAAAAAGTGTCTCTGTTAGGATCAAATAATTGAAAAACACAAGGGAAGGATAAAAAAGAAAGATCCCCCCTGCCAAAAGTGCCGCGTCTTCCCGTGCAAATATCTTTTTTGCCAAAGAATAAACCAAAATCCCACTTAAAAGCGAAATAAATATCTGGATAACCCTCACGGCGTTATAATTTTCGGCCCCAAAAACTTTATACACCCCGGCCAAAAACGCAGGATAAAGTGGTGGGCGAATGGCCGTAGGCTTGCCGGGCTTCCACCCAAATTCTCCCCGCTCTAAAATAGCCAGGGCCAGGCGGTTATAATGTTGCTCGTCAACGATGTTCAAAGGTTGATGCCAGAAAAGGGGCAAAAGTGCCAGGCGCAGTAAAAGGGCCGCGGCTAGAACAAATAATAATTTACCAGTCAAAATCCTTTTCATATCCTAGTTTAATCAACAGATCCCCGGCGAGTTTTTTAAAAGTTTCTTTTTCTTTAAGAGAAAAATAGTTTTTCCAATCTCCCGACACACCCTTTCTATAAAAACTTTTACTATTAGCCTGGCCTCTTTTACGACCTGTAATAAACTCAAAAGACGATTTATTAATCATATTATTTAGCACCTGATCATTGTATGACAAACCAAGAAAATTCAAAATGTTTTGTGCTATTTTTCGAGAGTTGTTTAGCATATCTTCATAAGAACAAGTCCACAAATTAAATTCCTGTTGATAGCGTAATTGGAGTTCAATCATTTCTTTCCACAAAAGAACGCTTTCTTCAAAACTCCAGGCAAGGCCCATATTTTTAGCATAATGTCTATGGGAAATAACAAAGTCCCTGCCATCCCTATAAACAGCTATTAATTTGCTATCAGGATAAACTTGCTTAATCTTTGGAATAGCTCGTACGTGGTCGGCACTTTTTTCTATGAGGTATTTAGGGTTAAATTTCTTTATAAAAAAACCGAAAAAAGTGCGGCAGTATTCTTCGGGATTATCACACTTTAATAATTGTCTTTTTAATGAAAATTGTTCTCGCAAGCTTAAAGAATATCTTGTCAGTGGTCTATCTGTTGTTTTTAAACCAACAACTGGTTTCCAATATTTCCTAATAGGATTTACTATTTTGGCTACAAGATTCCTAGGCAATCTTTTTAACCCGCCTTCACTCCAGGCAGTTCCGCTAAAAAGAATTTTAGTAGTTTCTGCTGGTGTTTTATCAAAGACGTATTTAAATAAGTTAGTCTCTGCTAAACCAATAATTTCAGGATGAAGACTTAGCATATTAATGAGCTAGGTTGTGCCACACTTATAATGCCCAACAATAAAGGCTATTTTATTGTTTCCTTTCATTTGAAACTCCTAACTTCGCTTTTGCGTAGGTATCTCGATTTTCGCCGGGCTCTATTATCTGGGATCCGTTCCTATTTTTCCTTCCGAAAAATAAGAACGGATCCTCAACCAGGTCAGGTGCCAAACTTCTACAACCTCTAGAACTTCTATAACCTTTAGAACCTCACTGATCACAGCTCACTGTTCTCTGTTCACTTTCTCTCATCTTGAGCGAAGTCTTTCTGTTATGTCATCCTGAGCCGAGCGCCAGCGAGGCGAAGGATCCATTTAATGGATTCTTCGGTCACTTCGCTCCCTCAGAATGACAAAAGAAAATCGCTCCCTCAGAATGCCCCCCACACCCATCATCGCGAGGCGACTTTTACGCCCGTGCGATCTCAGGAAACCTCTAGAACTTCTACAACCTCTAGAACCTCTAGAACCTCTAGAACTTACCGATCACCGATCACTGTTCACTGCTCACCCTCCGCCCTTTGCCTTACGCCCTTAGCCTTTCGTTCCTTGCCTTTCGCCCATCCTAGGGAGCCCGTAAGGGGCGACGAAGCGATCTCAGGAAATCTCTTCCACCTCAAAAGAAACGATGTTCCGCTTGCGCTTGCTAAACTCAACCCCGATAAGCCAGATCTTTTTGCACCTGCCCTGATACTTCTCCCAGTAGCGCTTCTCTTTTAGCTGTAAAAGTGCTTTACCTTCGGGCTCATCCTCCACCACCTTGAACTCAAAGAGATAACACTTGCCTTCAAAAAGCACCGCCATGTCCAGGCGACCCTGATTGGTGACGTCTTCCACCCGCACGTCCAAGCCAAGCGCCGCAAAGTAGCAGTAAAAGATGCTTGCGTAAAAGCCCTCATAGCCTGAAAGCTCCGTCTTCCGATACCAATCATGCGGTATAGAGGCAAAAAACGCGCGAAACACCTCCATCATATCCGTGACTTTCCCGGCCTTTAATACCCGCGCCATGCGTATCTTGCTCGCCGTCTTCTTGGACAAATCTTCCAGAAAATAATTCAAAAG
>NZ_ATXH01000041.1 GCF_000421585.1 Thermodesulfatator atlanticus DSM 21156 | reverse complement strand
GAGACCAAAGAATCAGGGAATACGAAGAAGGCGGCGCAGATAAGCAAGAAGGGGGACAAGAGGCTAAGGGGACTACTTTACATGGGAGCCCTTAGTGCGATAGCGAGCGGTAAAGGGGTATTGAGGGAATTTTACGACAGATTGGTGAAGAAAGGTAAGCCGAAAAAGGTAGCGGTGACGGCCTGTGCGCGTAAGCTCCTGTTATTTGCGTTTGCCAAGTATAAGAAAGCGATGGAGGAGTTGCAGTTGCAAATGGCTTGACAAAATCCACAGTATCTCGCGAGGATTCATTAACATTTCAAGCGTTTAATGCTCCTACCAAGGGGGTTTCTGTTTCATTTTTTCCCTAGCATTTATGTGTTTTCGAAAAAAAACCGAAAAAAATTTTGCAATTTAATTAAAAACTTTAAGGAGGAATTATGGAAACGTTTAAAAAATACTGGACCTTTCGGACTTTTTCCATCGTCCAGGCCTTGGTTGGTGGGATCATTTTTGCCACTTTTCTATTAGTCATTATGCAATCCATAGATCAAATTTTACTCCATTTACAAAAACAAAAACTAAAAGACCTGGTAAACTCTGCTTATTCTGTAGCAGCTCACTATTACCAAGTCTCCCAAAAAGGGGAAATTACCGAAAAAGAAGCTAAATTTCTGGCAAAAGAAGCTATTAGGAAACTGCGCTATGGGCCAGAAAAGAAAGACTATTTCTGGATAAATACAGACAATCCCACAAAAACAATAATGATTATGCATCCATATAAACCTGCCTTAGAAGGAAAAGACATCACCAGTATAGCAGATAAAAAAGGCACAAAATTATTCAAAGAAATGGCAGAAGTTGCCCAAAAAAATGGTGAAGGATTTGTCAAATATTACTGGCAATATAAAGACAATAAGAACGATGTTGAATCGAAATTGTCATTTGTAAAAGACTTTAAGCCCTGGGGGTGGGTTATTGGAACAGGACTTTATGAAAAAGACTTCCGCAGCGAAGTAAACCCTATCATCCATAAAGTGATATTAGGTTTTATTAGTTGTCTTTTAGCTTATCTTGGAATTTCTATCTTTCTTTCGCAAATTCTTAGTAAACCAGTATCTGACCTAAAAGAAGGATTAAGTGCTATTGCTAAAGGAAACCTTAACATCAAAATTAAAGAACAAGGCGTTAAAGAATTTTGCGAAATAGCCAGCATGGTTAACCAAACTACCGCACAGCTCAAATCCCTTCTGAAAGGCATTTATACTGAAACAAAAAATATTGCCCAAAAAACAACACATGTTCAAGACTCTACCAGTCTTGTAGAAAGAGAAATCTCTCAGGCAGAAAAAGCAAGCTATGAAATGGAAGAATTCGTAGGGAAAGTTATTGAAAGTATTGATGAAGAACAAAATCTCATGGAACAAGTATCTCAAGCAGTACATGAAATAAGCGAAAATACAGTAAGAACCACCGAAGTAATTTCACAAACCGTAGAAGAAGCTCAAAGAAGTAAAGATATCATGCAAAACCTTCACCAAACTATTGAAGGAATTTCTAGCATTCTCAAGATGATCGAAGATATTGCCAATCAAACCAATCTCCTGGCCTTAAACGCAAGTATTGAGGCTGCTCGTGCAGGTGAAGCAGGCAAAGGTTTTGCTGTAGTTGCCAACGAAGTAAAAGATCTTGCCCGGAAAACAACAGAAGCCACCCAGGAAATTGCCGAAAATCTATCAAGCATCCAGAACCAGAGCGCTGACGCCATGGAGGCCGTAGAAAACATTGCCAAAATCATAGATCAAGTAAATGACATGGCAAACTCCGTGGCCTCTGCCATAGAAGAACATACCTCTGTTATGAACGAAATATCCCAGAGGGTCATGCAACAAGGAGAAGCATCTAGAGAAATCCGTGAAAAAACAATTGCAGTGCGTGAAAGCACCAGCCAGAGTGCTGAGATTGTCAAGAATTTTTATCATGACGCCGAAGAACTTCTCAAAGCTGCCAAACGCCTGGAAGAAGCCGCTCATAAATTCCGCATTTAAGTTCTAAGCCCCCGCTTTTGGGGGGCTTTAGTTTTTTCATAAATTGGTCGAAAAGGCTCCTAGATGGATATCAGGAAAAGAATTCAAGATATAAAAGGCCTTTTAGCAAAAAAAGCAAACGGCTTGGACCCTGAAATCAAGGAAAAAATCCAGGAACTCTGTAACCTTTGTGAGGAACTCCATAATCAGGCCTCTTTTGATTTCCTGACAGGTCTTTACAATCGTCGGTTCTTTGAAAAAGAGCTTGAGATAAATGTCGAAAGGGCTATCCGCGAAAGAAGCGTTTTTTCTCTCATTCTGATGGACCTTGATCACTTCAAAAGGGTAAACGACAAGTACGGCCACCTAACAGGCGACGAAGTGTTAAAAGGCGTTGCCGCCCTTATCAAAAGAAACATCCGCAAAATCGACATCCCTGCCCGATACGGAGGGGAAGAATTTGCCATAATTTTGCCTGGCACAAGCTCAGAAGGAGCGCTTTCTGCGGCCAATCGTTTAAAACAGGAACTTGCTTCCCTGCGCTTTGGCCCTGAAAAAAATCCCTTTTCCATTACCGCAAGCATGGGGGTTGCCACCTACCGGCCGCGTAGCAATATTTCAGCACACGAATTTTTGCAAGAAGTTGACCGCTTGCTTTACCGGGCCAAAGAAAGCGGACGAAATAAAATTGTCACCGACGACGAAAAAGTCTTGTGGCAAAACGAACTTGAAGGCCTTTCCTTTGAAGAACGCGAAGCCCTTAAAGGAGTGTGGTCATATGATGATTAGCATTACCAGCGGAAAAGGAGGGGTGGGGAAAACTTCCCTGGCTATAAACCTTTCTCTCGCACTTTCACCAGAATACCGGGTCCTTTTGGTTGACGCGGACCTTGGCCTTGCCAACGTGGACGTAATGTTATCCCTTGCCCCGGACGTAACGGTAAGGCATGTGCTTCTTGAAGGCCGCCCCATCAAAGAAGCCGTTGTCCAAGGAGAATACGGATTTCACATCCTGCCTGCAGCCTCAGGAGTGGTAGAGCTTGCCCAGCCAGACTCTGAAATGCGGGGCATCCTCGAGCTAGGGCTTAACCAGCTCGCCCTTAATTACGATCTCTTGCTATTTGACACCGGAGCAGGAATAAGCCCCGCGGTGCTTTGGTTTAATTGCCTGGCCAAATATACCATAGTGGTCTTTACCCCAGAGCCGACCTCCATAACAGATGCCTACGCCCTTATGAAGGTGCTTCACCGGGATTACGGGCAGAAAAACTTCTGGCTACTTGCCAATCAAGCAGATGCCAAAGAAGGCGCACAATATTTTTCCCATTTAAACCGGGTTATTGACCGCTACCTCGGGATTAATCCCGTTTACCTGGGGGCCATTCCCAAAGATCCTGCCTTGGCCAGAAGTATCCGCATGCAAAAACCCTTACTTGCCCATGACCGCAATACCAAAGCCGCGAGAGCAATTCTTGCAGTAGCAGAGCGCATTAAAAAACTTCTTGAAGAAGACAAAAAAATTAATACCCATTAAGAGCTGTGTAAAAGTGGGTTTTGGTTTAAAGTATCTTCATGGAAGCGGTTCAAACACTTTCTCTTGTGGAAATAGCCCGGGCAAAACTACATCATCTTCCTGATGGTCGCTTTAAAAATCCGTGGCTTCCCTACGAAGCCCCTAAACTCGCCAAGATTATCAAGTGGAAGCTCTCACACTTGATTGTAAAAGAAACCCCGCGCATCCCGATAGTAAAACCAATGAAAGATCTCCTCACTTCAACTCAGGGGCCGTTGGTGTGTTTTCTGGGCCATGACACCGTATTCGTGAGGCTAGAAGGGTTTAACTTTCTTTTTGATCCCATTTTTGGCAACATAGGCGGCATTGTAAAAAGGCACACCCTGCCCCCTCTTTTGCCAGAAGAACTTCCTGAGATAGATTTTGTTCTTTACAGCCATGCCCATCGCGATCACCTTGATCTACCGTCTTTTCGCAAAATCCCGGGGAATCCTTGCGTAGTTGCCCCTCTTAACACCTCCCTTTATATTCGCCACGAATCCCTGATTGAACTTGATTGGTTCGAAACTTACGAAACTGACACTTTTGCCATTACCGCAGTCCCTTTGCAGCATTGGTCAAAGAGAAACTTAACAGACACAAATTTTGCCCTCTGGGCAGGTTTTATCCTTAAGAGCCGCGGCTTTACGCTATTTTTTGGCGGAGATACAGGCTATTTCTTCGGTTTCGAAGAAATAGGCAAACTCTTTGGCCCTTTTGACCTGGCTCTCTTACCAGCGGGAGCTTATCTTCCGCGGGAGCTCATGGCCCCTTTTCATTTGAGCCCAGAGGAAGCGGTAAAAGCCGCCTGCGAACTGAAAACACGTTTTGCCATGCCTATTCACTGGGGGGCTTACAAGCTGGGAGACGAAGCCCTTGATGATCCACCAAAAAAATTCAAAAAGTGTGCGCTAAACTCAGAACTAAAAGCACTTATAAGCTATCCCGGAGAAGTTGTTTCTTTTGAGGGGAAGACGCCGCTTTTCCTTACACCTCAACTATCTTTTTAACCGGCAAAAGCCCGCGCACAGCGTTTCCCAGGTAAATTTTTGCCGCACGGTTTAAATCATAAATGGTGAGCTCACGCTCCTTGGCCTTTTGCGAACGCAAAAGGCTTTCCCTTAAAACTCCTGGAAGAAGCCCGAGTTTTGCCGGGGGCGTATAAAGCCTGCCGTCGATTTCAAGGAAGATGTTACTAATGGTGCCCTCAAGCAAACGGCCGTCTTCATCATAAAAGATCACGTCAAAAAGGCCTTCTTTGCGGACACGCTCCTGCCAGGGAAGAAACCAGGAACGATAAGTAGTTTTGTGATAGACAAATTGTTTCGGGGGATCAAAATCTCTCTGAGCAAGGCCAGCAACCACAGGTGTTTTGATTTCTTTTAATTCGTAAACCTCAAGACCAAGAGAACCATCCTGAGACAAAAGAAGCCTTATCTTAGCGGGAAAAGCTAAACCAGCTAAATTTTCCGAGATAAACCTTTCGCAAGAAGACCGATCAAAAGGAAAATCGAAATAAGCAGAAGCCCTGGCAAGCCTTTCAAGATGAAAGGGCAAAAGCCTTATTCCCTCGCCAGGGGTAAACTTCATGGTTTCAATCAGTGAAAATTCAATGGCAGGGTCAGTCAAAAACTTGGCCTTAAGAAGGCACTCTTCAAACTCTTTTTCGGGGTCACTATCCCAGACGATTCCTGAGCCTATGCCAAACTCGCCCTTGCCTTCGCGCAAAAAAAGGGTCCTGATAGCCACATTAAAAGTCATTTCTTTTTCTGGTGAAATAAAACCAAAGGCCCCGGTATATACCCCTCGTGGCGCATTCTCAAGTTCAGCAATGATTTCCATGGTACGGATTTTAGGCGCCCCGGTTACCGAACCACACGGAAAAAGAGCCTTTAAAATTTTTCCAAGAGCAGTTGTCTTCAATTCTCCTGCGACGGTTGAGGTCATTTGGTGGACGGTTTCATATTTTTCAACCTCAAAAAGCCGTGGCACCCACACACTTCCGGGATTACAAACTTGTCCAAGGTCATTGCGCAAAAGATCAACAATCATGACGTTTTCGGCCTGGTTTTTGGGATCACTCGAAAGGAATTTTGCAATTTCTTGGTCCTCAGCAAGAGTTGCCCCTCTGGGGGCAGTACCTTTCATGGGCTTGGCATAAATTTTCCCTTGCCCTACGCGAAAAAAAAGCTCAGGCGAAAGACTTATGACCGAAAGACCAGGGGCCTTTAAAAGCCCCCCAAAGGCGACCTTTTGCTTTTTGCGCAAAGCAAGATAGATAGCGAGAGGGTCTGCTTCAGTCTCAAAGAGATATTTGAGCGTAAAGTTTACCTGATAAGTATCTCCTGAAGCGATATAGTCTTTGATACGGATTATTTTGGCCTCATAATCTTTCTTGTTTAAGCTTAGCCTCAGATTTTTGAAACCTGGTAAAGGACTCTCATAAAAAGCAGCCGGCCCAGCTCTCAAAATCTCAGGCTCTTTAAAAACACCTAACAAAGCCAGGGGAAAATTGGTTTTTTCAGGGCAAAGTTTTTTTAATTTTGGATTTAAAAAGAAGCCAAATTCGTAAGCAAAAAAACCAGCAAGCCAAAAGCCTTGGGCCAAGGCCTGCTCAAGACGGGAAAAAAACAAAGACACGTCCTCTCCGGGATGAAATAAAAAGACTTGGACGGGATCTCCAAAAAAAAGATGCCGCTTATCGTCTACTGTTGGCCGTGAAGTCTCTAAAAAAACAAAAAAATCTTTTCTTTTGGCTTCGAGATATGCTTTTATATCCCATAAAGAGAACAACTTTTTTTCTTTCTTAAAAAGGAATTTTTCGGGCATGAAACAACTAAGAAGGCAACTTTTTGACCTGGATTTGGGCGGCTTCTTCGTGGCGCAGGGAAATATGATAGCCTTTTATTTCGTATTCTACTGGATCTTTTAGCGGGGCATAACGCACCACCTTGACCCTGGCTCCGGGGACAAAACCAAGCTCCATTAGGCGGATTTTTAAAGGCCCATTGACCTTAATGCTTACAATCTCTCCCTCTTCTCCGGTACGCAGGTCATCAAGGGTCATAGCATCCCCCCTAAGCATGAGCTTTTTTTAGGCAGTCTGGACAATACCCCAGTAGCTCAAAACGCAAACCTGTGATGCGATAGCCCAACTTTTCTTTTACTTCTTGTTCAATCTGTTGGATGCGTTCGTCTTCGAATTCTTCAATCTTACGGCACTCTAAACAACGCACATGCCCGTGGGGATACTGGGTGGCTGGCTCATAATGCATGTGTCCGTCTTCGTGATAAACCTCTTGGATAAGCCCACAATCGATCAAAAGAGGAATAGTGCGGTAAATCGAAGCCTTTGAGAGCTTTTTCCCTTTATTGCGCAGGCGAAGATAAAGCTCATCTACATCGAAATGGGAATCAAGGGAGAAGATTTCTTTGACAATAGTTTCCCTTTCAGGGGTAAACCGAAGCCCTTTGCGCCGAATATATTCCCTAAACAATTCAAGCTGCGGTAAATAGTCTTCTTTTTGATGTTTTTGAATCATCGAATACCCCTTGTTGATATTCTTTTACAATAGCTAAATTTTTCTACTCATTTTGTCAAGTAATATTTCATCCTTGGCTCAACCGGCGCAGAGTTCTGGATAAATTTGCTCTTAAGGGGACAGGCTGTTTATCAGAGACTTTTGCAATCCTGGCATCAGCAATGTCGGGTGTTTAATGTCCTCTTAATATTTTTCAAGCTTTCTTAGCAAGTGACCGAAAATAACTCTGGTATGGTTAGAGATATAACGATCAACCTCAACAATTTTTTTCTTTCGGTCTCAGATGCTATTGATCTTTCAAGCCCTGCCATTTCGACCCATCAGATAAGGGTGGCATATCTCTCCTGGCGGCTTGCCAAATTAGCTGGCCTTGAAGCCCAAAAAATACGGCATATTTATATCGCGGCTCTTTTCCACGATATAGGGGCCCTAAATCCAAAAGACAAATTACGCCTTCACCGCTCAGAAGAAAAAGACCTTAACCCTCATTGTGTGAGAGGCGAACGACTTTTTAAATCTATCCCCTATCTTGTCCCTATGGCACCGCTGGTGCGCTATCACCACCGCCCCTGGAAAACTTGGCAAGAAGCGGGAAAAAACCTAGATGATCCCTATGTTCTTGAATCCCAAATTTTGAACCTGGCTGATTTTGTAGAGCGCTCTATTGATAGAAATCGTTATATTCTTGACCAAAGTAGTCATATTACCGGCAAAGTGCTAGCCCTTTCGGGGAAAGAAATTCACCGAGATGTAGTTGATCTTTTTATGAGTCTTGCCAAACAAGAAGCCTGCTGGCTCGATATTGTTTCACCCAGGCTATATTCTATACTACTTAATTACGGACCATTAGAACACATCCAGATTAGCCTTGATGAAGTAGCCCAGTTGGCCACTTTTTTCAGCAAAATAATCGACTTTAGAAGTAAATATACCTCTACCCACTCTAGCGGTGTGGTTGCTTGTGCTACTATCCTTTCTCATATTTGTGGACTTACTGAACAAGAAATACTTCTCATGAAAATTGCGGCAAGCCTTCATGATCTTGGAAAACTGGTAGTCCCTAATTCGATTCTTGAAAAACCAGGAAAGCTTACGCGAGAAGAATTTAATATTGTAAAACAACACACCTATCACACTTACATGATACTTTCTTCTATTCACGGCTTTGAAACCATAGCTGAATGGGCGGCTTTTCATCATGAAAAACTGGATGGTTCAGGATACCCTTTTGGGTTAACTGCAGAAAGACTAACCCTTGGTACGCGCATTATGGCAGTGGCAGACATTTTTACGGCTCTTATAGAAAGGCGACCTTATCGAGATAGTATGCCTGACGAAAAAGTTAAGGAAATTTTTACCAACCAGGTTAAGAAAGGACAACTTGACGGAAAAATAGTAAAAGCCTTATTTGACCATTTTGACGAAATTAAACAACGCGTAACAACACATCAGGAAATCGCCCAGAATACCTTTCTTGATTACCTAACAAAACCAAACTCCTTCAAAATAGCAGCTTAAAAACAAACTTACAGAGACTTTTTTTGCAAAATATCTTTTCTAAAGTTTATACAGTTTTCGGGGACAGGCAAAATTATTTAAGCCGCATTTCTACTCAGCCGATCTAAATAAAAGGGACAGGCAAATTTTTTGAAGGAGGCTATCATGGCTCGTATTCCTAGAAAGCTCATCAAAAACCCAGAGGCCGCTTATCACATCATCTCTCGCACCGCCCTTCCAGGCCATAACGTCTTAGGCCCTGCCGAAAAAGACCACTTACTTCACCTCTTCCGCTGGCTCTCCAAAGTATTCTTCGTTGAAGTCTATGGCTTCTGCATCATGGGGAACCACTTCCATCTCCTCTGCCGCATGCTCCCTCCTGACTCCTTCTCTGACGAAGAAGTAATTGAGCGCGTAAAGCTCTACTACGGGGACAGGCGAAAAATTACGCTTACCCCTGACAGGATCCCCTATTTCAGGAAACGCTTT
>NZ_ATXH01000040.1 GCF_000421585.1 Thermodesulfatator atlanticus DSM 21156 | reverse complement strand
GGAGCACCTTATTTTATCATGCTGAAGAACGTTAGCGACCAAAGCATCTACAGGTCGATCTATGGATCCTTCGCCTCACTAACGTTCAGCTCAGGATGACAAAAAGGGAAACCCAAAAAAGAAAGGCTCAGGATGAAATATTAATGGGAACACATTTTATCCGCGAAGGTGTCATAGCGAGGCTACTTGTACACCCGCACGATCCCAGCTACACCGTCATCACGAGGCGTGCTATCGCACGCCGAAGTGATCTCATAAGATTGCTTCGCTCACTGTGTTCGCTCGCAATGACTGACAAAAATAGTGCTTTCGATACCCATTCAATCCAAACCTCGACAACCTCTAAAACCTTTAGAACCTCTACAAATCTGCTACCTGAGATTGCTTCGTGCCTCGCAATGACACGCAAAAAAGCGCTCGCAATGGCCGCGAAGACGTCATCGTGAGGAGGCCTGATAAGGCTGACGAAGCGATCTCTCTAACGAACACAGTGACGCACCTAGATTGCTTCGCTTCGCTCACAATGACGCTCAAAAAGGCGCCCGCAGTAACATTGTTCAAGTATCGCTGTTTAAGCTTCCACATAAAGAGGAATTTAGTTTAGGACAGGCGCAAGTTACGCGGTTCAGGGCTTCGGCTCAGGGACTCGGCTTATCAGGGAGGTTGTAAAGCACTATCAGGCCTTGCCAGGGCACAATTTTAACCTGATTAGCCTTCTGATAAATGAGGCGCCCTTTGGCGTGGCCGTTTTTAGTCACCGGACCGCCTCCCTGGGGGATAACCACGTAAACTGGCCTTTCAAAAGAAAGAACACGGGTTCTTTTGCCAATATTTACGAAGACTTTTCCTTTTTCGTACTCTCTCGCATAAAGCCCGGGCTTGATTTCCAGAGCCTTGAGGGAGTTAACAGGCCTTTGGTATTTCCCCAGGGCAACTTCCCACTCAGGGTACCAGGAAAATATAGGCCCAACGAAATAAAAGAGATAGCTATATTTACCTTTTATCAACAAGTAACAGGCCAGGTAATACATGCGCTTGCGGTAATCGTTAGGCTTTTTAAGGTAGGACTGAAAGATTACGATTTTGTCATTCCGTATAAGACGTAAAGTACGTTCCATGGCCAATTTCCAGTCTTTACGCGAGGTGGTATCAAAGGCCCCTTCCATAAAAGCCCCTGAGGCTGTGGTGTAGTAGTCGGTGGTGTCCCAGGTGGTAAAAAGAGCACCGATATTGGGAAGGGTGGCAAAACCCAAAAACTCCAGAAAAGTGGTCAAATCTTTCATGAAGTCTTCGTAAGCCTCACTCCAAGTAAGGCCGGCAAGTTCTTTAAAAGGTCTCTTGATAACAGCGTCTTTCGCCAGTCTTGGGTCAGCATGTGCAGCTTCCCAGGGAAGAAGCGCAGGAGAGGAAGAATCAAGAAAAACTCCCTGATATTTCCCGGCTATTATTTGTCTGGCCAGAGATTTTTTCCAGTATCTTCGGAATTCAGGGTTCATAATGTTCATCAAATATTTGCCGTCCATCCTTGAGCGCACGCGCTCCCCGCGCTCGTTATGCCAAAACCAGTCTTCGTGTTTGGTAACAAAGGGCCAGTCATTTCCCCAATGTTTGCCGTCAATGATAAATTGGTGGGCCGGCTGCTGCTGCCAGATCCCAAGATGGTAATGGATAACGACAAAATCTGGATTGTATTTGCGGATCCTCTTACTGAGATCAAGGGTAAGCTTTTGGCTACCAACGTAATGAGTAGCAGCAAATTTGACCTGGGCGTCATTGAGTTGAGGTGGTAGCTGATCCGCAAATATGGCTATGCGAGATATTGTTTCTGGAAAGCCAAATTTTTTAGCCAAAGAGACTTGCGGGCCTGCGGCAAAGGTTAGAAGGCAAAGAATAAAAGCAATTAATTTGCCTGGCACCAAATTTGACATAGATACATTTTATTAGATCTTCAAATCTTATGATAGTGGTGCTGGGGATCCGTTCCCAATTTTTCCTCGCGAAAAATAGGAACAGATCCATATTATCAGCATTTATCCCCATTCTTATAAAAATAGTCTTAATTGGACAGGACCTTTGGCCTTCCCCACAACGCTTTTTTGCAAGCTTTTCGTGATGGGCAATCGCCCATGATGTTAAACGCAAAAAAATTCTTAATAAGAAATGGCAAGATGGTCGAAAAAAGTTAATATAAAGCGCGTTGGGTGGAGAAAATCCCAAGGAGTGCATGTTATGAAACCGTTTACCATATGGTTCACCGGACTCTCTGGTTCAGGGAAGTCAACTCTTTCACGCAGAACTTATCTTGAAATAAAAAGACGCGGGCTTAAGGCTGAACTTCTTGACGGCGACATTATCCGTACAAACTTCAGCCAAGAACTTGGCTTTACCAAACGCGAGCGGGACATTAACGTCAAGCGTATCGGTTTTCTCTCCTGGATGCTAAATAAAAACGGCATCATAAGCGTGGTAGCGGCCATTGCGCCGTATGCTGACACCCGCAAACTAAACCGAGAGCTTATCCCAAACTATATCGAAGTCTATTGCAATTGTCCGCTGGAGGTGGTGGAAGCACGCGACGTAAAAGGACTTTATGCCAGGGCACGCCGAGGAGAGATCCCTAATTTCACCGGCATATCAGACCCTTATGAGCCCCCTCGTAACCCGGAAATAGTCGTTCATACCGATAAAGAAACCGTTGAAGAAAGTATGGCCAAAATCATAGGTTATCTTGAAGAAAAAGGTTTTATCCCCAGGACCACCCTTGACATTGACCCAAGCATAATCGAAGAAGAAGAAAAAATTCTGAGAGAACATTTAAAACGCTTGGGGTTTGCCCGCAAAAGCTGGTGAGGAGATGCCTTCTTACGATGTATCTTTTGTGGTCTTTGCTGATGACTGGGGGGAGCATCCTTCGAGTTGCCAACATATTTTTAAATACATCGTGCGCGATTATCCGGTGGTGTGGGTAAACACCATCGGGATGAGGCTTCCACGCTTGACCCTTCAGGACGCCCAAAAAGCAGCCAAAAAGCTAAAACGCATGTTCTTTACGGCTTCAAAAGCTAAGGCCCCTCTTAAGCTCCCCGAAAACCTCTCGGTACTTCAGCCATTTATGATCCCTTACAATAAAGGCCCTTTTCGCGCCTTCAATAAAAGAGCCGTGATAAATGCCGTGCAGGAAGAGCTCAAAAGACGCGGCTTATCAAGGCCTATTTTAGTTACCACGGTACCCAATGCCTGTGATTATATTGGGGCCTTTGAAGAAAGGCGGGTGGTTTATTACTGCGTGGATGATTTTGCCGAATGGCCCGGGCATGAAAAAGATCTCGTCCTTCAAATGGAAAAAGAGCTCATAAAAAAAGCCGATATTTTTATTGCCACGTCAGAAAAGCTCTATCATAAGCTAGTCAGAGGAAAAAAGCCCACCTTTTTGTTACCACACGGCTTGGATCTAAAACGTTTTTGGGAGGCTAAAAAATCGAAGTCTCAATCCTTGGCTCAAATTCCCAAGCCCCGCGTAGGTTATGTGGGGCTTATTGATGCACGGCTTAACTGGTCTTTCCTAGAATTTTTAGTCGCCAAACTCAAAAAGGTTAGTTTTGTCTTTATCGGTCGAAATGAAATAGATCTTACGTCTTTCTCAAAGTTCGCTAATTTTTTTCACGTTGGCCCGGTTCCTTATGAAAAGGTGCCTAATGTATTGCAAGAGCTAGACGTTTTAATTCTTCCCTACCTGGTAAATGAATTCACTAAGACCATAAACCCCCTTAAACTCAAAGAATACCTTGCCTCTGGTAAGCCGATAGTAGCCGCACCCTTGCCAGAAATTCTCAAGTGGAAAGACTATCTTTTTATCGCAGAAACCAAAGAAGACTGGGAAAAACAAATCCTTAACGCCTTAAAACAAAAGCCTGCCAAAGTCCCTGAGGAAGTTCTTGCCAAAGAAGACTGGAGCTTCAAGGCCGAAAAGTTTCTGGAAATTTGCCTTTCTTAGGGGATCCCGCGCTTGTACTTGCAACACGGAGCTCGACAATTTTGCTAAAACCATTTTCACAGGAATGGAAGCATGTCATTTCCGCTGGTGCCATCGCGAGGCAACTTGTACCCCGCACGATCCCTGTCCCTTCACTTACCGAGATTGCTTCGCTCACTGTGTTCGCTCGCAATGACTGACAAAAATAGTGCTTTTCGATACCATTCAATCCAAACCTCGACAACCTCTAAAACCTTTAGAACCTCTACAAACTCTTCTACATGAGATTGCTTCGCTCGCAATGACACGCAAAAAGGCGTTTGCAATGATAATGCTTAAGTGTCGCCCGTTTTAGCTCCTGGTAATAGCAATTGTTTACATTTTTCGTTCCGTAGCAAGGGAAGCTCACAATGAAACATTGGTGGATGTAAAGGTTACAAAACTATGGCAAATTAGTTGTCAGGAAGACTAAAGCCCGTTATCAGTAAAGCTGCTCTTAAGGGGCAAGGATACCGGGAGGGACTTATGAAACAAAGCTCTGTGCTGCGGGAACATCGCGGCATCTTTACTATCCCTGAAATGGTTGAGAGATCAGCACGGGATTTCGGGCCTAGAAAAGCCCTTTCCGTGTTTCGCAATGGTAGCTATCAGCATCTAACCTACGATGAGCTCGGTTTCAGGGTCAGACTCCTTGCCAAAGCTCTCCACAGCATCGGTATAAAAAAGGGTGATAAATGCGCCATCCTGGGCCCGAACTCACCAGAATGGGGGCAAGCCTACCTTGGCATTACCTCTGCCGGAGGAATATGCGTGCCTATTGACTCCCTTCTTAAACCCCATGAGTTTCGCCATATTTTCGCTGACACCAAGACCAAAGTAGTATTTGTAGCTCGCAAGTTTTTAGACACCATCCTCGAGGTAAACGAAGAGCATCATTTCAAAAAAATAATCTTGCTTGATCCTGATGTGCCTCCCCCCGAGGGAGTAGAAAGCTTTGAAGCCTTTCTTGCGCGCGGAAAAAAGGCCAAAGGGGAGCCCAAACGCCCCAAACTAAAAGACACCGCCGCCATTATTTATACCTCCGGAACCACAGGCAAAGCCAAGGGCGTGATGCTTTCTCATGAAAACATTATGTCTGACGTGGCGGTGGTTTACCAGGTAATAGACCTTGGTCCGGGGGACAATATCCTTTCTGTTTTGCCCATGCACCATACCCTTGAGTGCACTGGAGGCTTTATCTTGCCCCTTTATGCAGGGCTTCACATCACTTATGCCCGCAGTCTCAAATCCCGCGACATTATCGAAGATCTCCGTAACTCTCGGGCCTCAGTTATGATAGGGGTGCCCCTTCTTTTTCAAAAAATGATTGAAGGTATCGAACGCAAAATAAGACAGGCCCCTCCTCATCGCCGCGCCCTTATGAAAGGGCTACTCAAAGCCGTGGAAATAGCAGCAAAGTTGGGACGCGAAGACGAAGCCGCCAAGGCCCTTTTTGCTAAACTAAGAGAAAAAGCTGGCCTTGGACACCTCAAGTATTTTGTCTCTGGAGGCGCACCGCTTCCGCCCTTTGTTTTTCACAAATTCAAGCGCCTGGGCATTAAAATTCTTCAGGGCTATGGCCTAACCGAAGCAAGCCCGGTGCTTACTCTTAATCCTGTCCACGCTCCAAAGGGCGAAAGCATAGGGCTGCCTCTTCCAGAAGTAGAAGTAAAAATCGCCCATCCCAATCAAAATGGCGTGGGGGAGCTTTGTTTTCGAGGCCCTATGATCATGCAGGGATATTATCAGAATCCAGAGGCCACCCGCGAGGCCATTGATGATGAAGGCTTTTTGCACACAGGTGATCTGGGGTACGTAGATGACGACGGATATCTTTATATCTGCGGTCGCGCCAAAAACCTTATCGTCACTCCGGCAGGTAAAAACGTCTATCCCGAAGAAGTTGAGTTTTACCTTAACCGCAGTCCCTTCATATTGGAAAGCATGGTCTATGGTATTCCCACTGATCGTGGAGGCGAAGAGGTGGCCGCGGTGATCGTGCCTGATTACGAAGAAATTGACCGCCATTTTGCCAAGGAAAAGCTAAGCGAAGACGACGTAAGGGAAATCATTGCCAAAGAGGTTAAAAAGGCTATGGAAAAGGTAGCTGGTTATAAGAGGGTGAAACAGTTTGTCATCTGGGATGAAGAGCTTCCCAAAACCTCTACACGAAAAATCAAACGCCATCAGGTTTTGCCAGTACTGCTTAGCATGAAAAAAGGCTAACCAAAAGCGCCGATGATATGGGTTACGCCACCGGTAATGCGCTTTACCAGGCGGTAAAGTGATTCCAGGGGGTTGAAGATGTTCTGGTGCTCCTGCCAGTAGCCAAGCTGGTCTTCGGTCTGGTAAGTGGCCTTTTCGCCAAAGTCATCACTCAAAGCCCCAGGCTCCAGGAGAGGGAAAATTTGCTTGAGCACCTTCACCGCAGATTCTACATCTAGGTGCAGGATACGTTCAATAATTTCTTCCCTGGTAGTGCCCCTCTGGGGGCTGAACTCTGGGATTTGCACCGCAAGGGTAAATATTTGGTAGATTATGGCCTGGCGCAGGGCATGAAGTATCTCAAGGTCGTCTCTTATCTCTTCATCCATCCAAAGGCCTTCGCGCTCATAGATTATGGAGTCTGCCCTTTTCTTCACAGCATGAATAGCCCCAAGCACCTCGGCAAAGTTGAGTAAATCCCGGTAAAAAAGGCGTCCGATCCGAGAAAAGCCGGCATGCCTATCAAGGGGTTCTAAAGAATCCGCCACACGACGGAGTTCCTGGGCCTGAAGGGGATTTGAGGCCTTGGCTGCAAGCATGAGCCAGAATTCCGGATCAAGCAGGTGTAAATAGCCTGCAAAGGCGTAAAAATCTGACAAAGAAAGGGCGTACTCCGCCATGGAAACCAGTTGCCTGAAACGCCAGGACTTTTGTTGAAAACGGATAAATTGATCCGGGTTGCGACGAACTGCCTGCCCCATGCCTCCGATTGTGTTGGCCAGAAGACCCAACTGGTGCAAGATGGCGTTGTGGGGAATAGCCCTTATCTCCGCAGCGGTAAGAAGCGTTTTTTCCACTTCAAACTGCCGTTTAAGCGCCCTTGAGCCCGTGGGGAAGATAAAATTGCGGCCGTAGTCGTTTAAAAGAGAGGCATAGACCGGGTCTTGCATGATGCGTTCGTTGAACTGCTGCACCGTAGTAAAAAACTCAAAGACGTAGTCCCACTCCTGGTAAAAGGGATCTTCAGGGGCAAAAGTTTCCCTGGCGAACTCAAAAATGCGGGCAAGCACGCTCAGCGCAAGATAGGGATTCAAAAAGTAAAGGTAGCCATCTCCACCCTGAAAGGAGAATTCTTCTTTAAGGGCCGCTACTTTTTGGCTGAGTTCTACCCGGCTCTTGGGAGGCATAATGTAAGCCAGGCGGGAAGTAAAGTTTGCGGGATGGGCCCCGCGCCCAATGGATTCCCCGTGGGTATTAAAAATCACCAGCTCAACATCGCTCAACTTATGTTTTTCGATGACCTTGGCCAGGCGACGGCGAAAGTTTTCAATGGCAAAACCTGCTGCAGGCTGACCAAGGTGCCTCCCGGCGTCTGAAAAACCAGTTTGCACACAAAGGCGCCCGCGCAAAAGCACGTAGTTTTTGTAGTGATAATTGGCAAGCATTTCATCGACAATGCGCGCCCCGCGGACAAGGGCCCGGGTAGTCTCTAAAAGGGGTGAAAGATCGACGTGTTCTTCCACTTTAAAGAGCTTGGCAAAGTAAAGCGCGGCAATAGAGGTAAAGCTGCTTTCGGTTTCCGCAATGAGAAACCGAATAGGCGTCTCACTGTCAATGTATTTGACCATCTGGGCCACTAACATGAAAAGGCGCTTGGCAGTGGTGCGCTCGCGAATAAGGGAGCCAAAGTTAATGCTCACAGGTGACACGCCGGCAAGTAGTTGGTCCAGGGCCTTGAGGTAAGTCTTTTTAACACTTGGGTCTTCGGGGTCGGTCTCAAGTCCGATCAAAGGACGCATGGCATTGTGAATTTGCTTGGAGTTTAACCTCACGTGAATGTGAGAAAGCCCAAGGCCAAAAACGTCTATTTCGGTGCGCAAAAGACAGAGACGATGCTGAATTTCCGGAAACTTCTTTGCGGCTTCGATAGCAGCGTCAAGGGCAGCACAAAGTATGCTGGGTTTGGTAAGCCTTCTTGGAAGGCCCTGATACATGCGCTTGGCCACCTGGCGCAGTTCCTCAAAATAGACTTCAAGATCTTGAGATGCGTTTTGAAATGCGCTGATTTCCTCGTCAAGTCCAGCCAGATTTTCTTCAAGGGTCTGAAGAACCTGGGCAAGGATGCCGCGGATATCTTCGGTCTCAGAGGTGATTGGCAGGAGTTCGATAATGTGTTGTAAAGTTTGCCGGTAGTTATTCAAGGCAAGCTTTCGTTCTTCAAGACGAAAGGCAAAGGACTTGGCCCAATCAATATCACGGCGGCCATCAAGGTCGTACCCCACCCAGGAAGCTACCGTAATAAGCCTTGGCCTTATCTCCCACCATTTATCGGGAAATTGCCTCTGGGCCACTTTAAAAACCAAATCATAAAAACGCAAAAGGGCCTTTTTAATATTGGCAATGGCTTCAAGAGCCAAATGATGTTCTTTCTCAAGGGTAATTTGCGGGTCCGGAAGATGTTCGCGCCAAAGTGCCTGCTTGATAATGTCTTCTACTTGTTCTTTTGAAAGAGGGACACCAGCCACATTGCGACCACTGGCAAGGTCTGAGAGAAGATGCATAAGATCCTCTCGCAGGGCAAAAGTGGGGTGCGCGGTAATAACAATGCCAAAGGGCTCTTTTGCTACTTCTTGGGCAAAAAGCGCAAAATCTTTCTTTTCGCAAAGGCCCTCGAGATTTTCAAGAAACTCTTGGAGAGACTTTAAGTTTTCCAGGGGGTCAGTGGTGCCTACGTAGCGGGCAAGCCGCTCCGCCCTAACCATAAAGGCCTTGGCATCTAAAAATTGAATAAGCTGCTCAAGGGCCGAAAAAGTTACTTCCCCTTTATCCAGCCGGCGGGCAAGATTTACCGCCAGCAATAGAATGGGGTTAGCAAAAGGGTTTTCGTCGGTCACCAGGCGGAAGTGCTTGAGGTGCAGGCGTAAGTCTTCATAGAGAGTGGTTATGTCGGTCCACTCGTCAACAGGCTTAAAACAGACTGTTTCTGGGACAAGAGGACCTTTTTGGATTTTGACTACTTGGTTAAAAACTTCTCGCCACATGTTTTTCATTTAAACATCTCAATCATCAAGAAAAAAGACAGTGATTCCATTTTTCAAAGCCTATTTTTGCGAGGCGGAAGGAGCCAGCCCTGGCAATCGCTTGCGCAGAGCTTTTAACTGTCATAAGCAATTACTTACAACAAAAACATGAAAAAAAGCGTCGCGGCGGGTACACGGCCCTGGCCTGTCCTATTCTTGCTAGGAGCACAAACAAATGACATTTTGAACATTGTCATTGCAAGCGAAGCGATCTAGGTGCGTCACTGTGTTCGGTAGAGAGATCGCTTCGTCAGCCTTAACAGGCATCCTCGCGATGACGCCTTCGCGGCCATTGCGAGCGCTTTTTTGCGTGTCATTGCGAGGCACGAAGCAATCTCAGGTAGCAGATTTGTAGAGGTTCTAAAGGTTTTAGAGGTTGTCGAGGTTTGGATTGAATGGGTATCGAAAGCACTATTTTTGTCAGTCATTGTGAGCGAACACAGTGAGCGAAGCAATCTTATGAGATCACTTCGGCGTGCGATAGCACGCCTCGTGATGACGGTGTAGCTGGGATCGTGCGGGTGTACAAGTAGCCTCGCTATGACACCTTCGCGGATAAAATGTGTTCCCATTAATATTTCATCCTGAGCCTTTCTTTTTTGGGTTTCCCTTTTTGTCATCCTGAGCTGAACGTTAGTGAGGCGAAGGATCCATAGATCGACCTGTAGATGCTTTGGTCGCTAACGTTCTTCAGCATGATAAAATAAGGTGCTCC
>NZ_ATXH01000039.1 GCF_000421585.1 Thermodesulfatator atlanticus DSM 21156 | reverse complement strand
TTCTTATTAAAAATTTTAATCGACCATCTATTCCCTATTCCTTTAAACTTCTGTTCTGTTAATATTTTTTCTAAATATTTGTTATTTATCCACGCTGGAGCTACAAAAAAGTGGGTATCTATCCCGCAATTCTTTAATATTTTATTCCCTTCTACTATTCTTCTTCTCGTTTCTTCTTTGGAAAGATCTGCAAATTCTCCTTCTCTATTAGTCGCTAAAATGTGTCGTAATGAAATTTTCCCTTCATGATATAATCCATGGAGGATTATTTCTTGTTTTGAACATTTTATTAGATCCTTAAATGAATTATCTTTGTCAAGTCTGTATCTTCCTTTAAAGTTAGGTGTTAACAAAATAGAAAATTTTTTTATTCCATGCTCATATAGCATTCTTAAAATATTAAGTAATTCGTTTTTGTAGAATGGACTAACATCGTGTAGTTCAATAATTATCTTCTTCTCCATTTTTTGCTTCTTTAAAACACGATTTTGTTAAGAAATATCTACCAAATAGTTACTGATTCATTAAAAATACTTGGCTTTTTTGTTACTGTGCTATACGTTTTTATACTTTGAGAGTAGGAAATTTTAAATAGGAAAAAAATGATCTTGATTCTTGAATATGGGTCATTATTTTCTTAATTTGAAGCTAGAATATAGGGGGGAGTTATGGGAATTGATGCAGATGACTTCGTCAAAAAAGATGTAGTAACTGGTTTATCAATTGGTTTAGGTTTGGCCTATGTTATTCCCAAACTTTTGCCTGTTTTTGGTCAGGCGGCTAAGCCCCTTGTTAAAGGTATGATGAAGGGATCTCTTATAGCTTATGAAAAAGGCCGAGAAACTTTGGCAGAACTAACTGAGACTCTAGAAGACCTATGGGCGGAAACCAAAGCCGAGCTTGAAGAGGAGCTATCTTCACCTCCATCAGGAGGCGAATCCGATGCCGAGTAAGCCTGAAGCATTTGTCGTGCATAGTTTAAAGGGGCGCCTGAGACTTAAGCTTCCTGCTTTACGTAACAATAAAGATAAACTAACGAAAATAGCATCAGCTTTAGAAGCTATCGAAAATATTAAAAAAATTACTATTAATCCCCAAACCGGAAGTATCTTGATAGAGTATGACGGATCCCCTCAAGCCTTCTGGAAAAACATTCGCGAATTAGATGTCTTTGAGATAAAAAAATTAGACGAAGTAGCCGTAAGATCTCACGTGCATAGCCTTTTTAAGAAGGCTGATGAGAAAGTAAAAGAAAGCTCTCATTACCGTTTAGATCTCGCTTCTTCTGTTGGGTTAGCATGTATAGCCGTGGGGTTATATCAGCTTTTGCGAGGTAAAACAGATTTGCCAGTTTGGCATGCTGCGTTCTGGTATGCCTTTAATTTTCTTAAAAAATAGACAAGGAGGTAAGCCATGGCTGAAGCCAAAAAAGAAATACAACAAGTTGAGACTAAGAGCGATAGCGGTTTTCAATTTCCCAATCCCTTTGCAGTATTGGGTACTGCTGGAAGAGCCGTAAAAGACGGCATCGTAAGCAGCCTAAAAGGCCTTCAGGAAATCGAGGCTGAGATCGTAGCCCTTACCCGCAACACCATTATTGATGTTTTGCGTGCGGCCGGTGATGTTACCAAAGAAGGTATAAACGTAATCGCTGATACCATGAAAGGGGCTATTCAGGCCACCGAAGAAGTGGGCACCGGGGCCATCACCAGTGTCAAAAGCGTGGCCAAAGGGCTCATCTTGGGAGTAAATGAAGTTGGTGGCGATGTGGTTAAAGCGGCTTCTGAAATCGCCCGCGACGCCGTTAAAAATGCCGCTGCTGTAGGCGCTGATGTGGCAGAGGTTGCCCGCCGCACTGTTGAAGGCATCATAGAGGCCACCCGCGAAATCGGTGGAAACGTGGAAGAGGTAGCCAAGGCCGCGGTAACGGGAGCTGTAGAAGGGGCAAGCGAAGTAAGTAAAACGGTCACCACCTCGGTAAAAGAAGTCCTAGTCGGGGTAGTGGGAAGCACCAAAGAGGTCTTAGGAGAGACGCTACCCAAACCATCTAAAAAGAAAGAAGAAAAAACAGAAGTCATAGAGGTCAAGGCAGAGACGGTTTCTGAAGAAGCTTCTTCTGCAAAAGCCGAGAGCAAAGAAACTAAAAAAGAAGCCAAGGCCAAATCCACTAAAAAATCTACTTAGCTTGATTAAGGCTCCAAAAGGGGATGGCCCAAAGGCGGTCCCCTTTTGGATCTGTCCCCTTAAGGATCCGTGATAGGAGCACCAAAGAGACGATATGGTCATGGTAAGTGCTGCTTTTTACGTGTCCTGGCAAACGCGGAAGGTGGGAACAATCTCCTGCGGTTGCCACCGGAGGCTTTGTCCGCCCAGCGATGACAAATTGAAGCGAGCTTTTTCTTGATGACGATTTTCCAGATGAAGGACTTGATCCATGCCTGAGGTAGAGCTTGAAAAGATCCATGAACTAAAAGGGCGTGTTCGCTTTAAAACGCCTAAGCTTTATCGTGCCTTTCACGTAAAAGATTATCTCGAAAGGGTGCTTACCCAGAACGGACGCATAAAAAAAGTAAAGGTAAATCCCCTTACCGCGACAATTTTAGTGGAATTTAAACCAGATGTTTCTCTCAAAGAAATAGAAAAAGAGCTAAAAGACTATTTAAGTCGCCTTCCTACCAAAGAAGAGGCCCAAAAACTAAAAGAAACTCTAAAAACTAAGAGTCCCACTGTTCTGGCTGAAGAAGGCCCTAAATGGCACACCATGACCGTGGAGGAAGTGCTTGAGCTTTTCGGCACGGATAAAGACCTTGGCCTTGACCGCAAAACTTACGAAAAGCTCAAGCAAAAATACGGGCCAAACATCCTCCCCGAGATAACGACTCGCTCAGGTTGGGAAATCTTTCTTGATCAGATAAAAAGTGTTCCTGTGGCTATTTTAGGGGTGGCCTCTGCCATTTCACTTTTTACCGGCGGCGTATTAGACGCGGTGGCTATTCTTTGCGTGGTGGGGCTTAACGCCTACATCGGCTATAAGACCGAAAGTGAAGCCGAGCGCACTATAAGCTCGCTCAAAAAACTGGTACAGCCAGAGGCCCTGGTTATTCGTGAGGGCAAGGTAAGGCGTATCCCTGCCGAAGACATAGTCCCAGGGGATATTTTTCTCCTGCGGCCAGGGGCTTATGTTCCTGCTGACGGCCGCATCATTGAAGCCGAGCGCTTAAGTATTGACGAGTCCGCACTAACCGGAGAGAGCCTCCCGGTAGTCAAAACGCCGTCTCCTTTACCCTCTAACGAAACCTACCCCCTGGCAGATAGGGTCAACATGTGTTTTATGGGCACCCTTGTCCTTGGCGGGCAGGGAAAGGCGGTGGCCGTGGCCACGGGCAAAGATACCGAAATAGGCCGTATTCAGCTTTCTCTTGCGGAAGCAAGGCCCCCTGAAACAGGCATTGAAAAGCAACTTGATGAAATGGGGACCAAGCTTGTGGTGCTTTCTGGGGCCCTTTGTGGCGGGGTTTTTGTGCTGGGGATTTTGCGAGGCTATGGCCTGTTGCAAATGTTAAACACAGCCCTTTCCCTGGCCGTGGCGGCGGTGCCTGAAGGGCTTTCTACGGTAGCCACCACCACCCTTGCCCTTGGGGTTCGCGAGATGAGACGCCAGCACATTATCGTGCGGCGCTTGGCGGCCATTGAAGCCCTTGGTTCGGTGCAGGTCATGTGTCTTGATAAGACCGGCACCATCACAGAAAATCGCATGCAGGTGACTGATATCTCCTGCGGCGGTACCACCTACAACCTGGCTGGCCTTGAAAACAAATATGCCCTTTTAGACCCTACCGCGTCTATTTTGTTTGAAGCCCCTCAGGATGAGTTGCTTTCTTTGCTTGCGGTCTGTGTGCTGTGTAATGAAAGTGAACTCATAAAAAACGGCGAAGAAGTCTCTTTCCGCGGCACCCCCACCGAGACCGCCCTTTTAGAAATAGCCTTTAAGGCAGGCCTTGATATTGAGGCCCTGCGTAAGGCCTTCCCGCGCCTTAGGATAATCCATCGGGCGGAGAACCGCCTTTACATGGTAACGGTACACGAACTCCCCTCGGGCAAGTTCCTCTATGCCATAAAAGGAATGCCTTCCCAGGTGCTTGGCCTTTGTGGTCGGGCTCTGGTAGGGGGTAAGATCCTTCCTTTGGGAGAAGAAGAACGCATTGAGCTCATGAACTTAAACGACCAGTTAGCTGTCCGGGGCCTGAGGGTCCTGGGGGTGGCCTATGGTATTTCTGATGACCCAGAGCTTGATCTTGAAAAAGAAGAAACTCCCTGGTGTGAGGACTTTATCTGGCTTGGCTTCGTAGGCATGGAAGACCCTATCCGCCCGGGGATAAAAGACCTTATCGCCAAACTTCATCGGGCCGGTATCCGCACGGTAATGATCACCGGGGATCAATCTCCCACGGCTTATGCCATTGGTAAGACCATTAACATTAGCGGTGACGACGAACTGGTCATCCTTGATTCCTCTGATTTTTCCCATTTAAAGCCCGAGGCCTTTGCCGGGCTTCTCAAAAGAGTGTCTGTGTTTTCTCGGGTAAGCCCGGCAGACAAACTGCGCATTGTCCAGGCCTTTCAAGACTTGGGCCTAAGGGTGGCCATGACTGGTGATGGCATAAACGATATCCCGGCCCTTAAGGCTGCTGATATCGGCATTACCACGGGCAGTGGAACCGATGTGGCCAAAGAAGTGGCTGACATCATCATCGAAGACGACCAACTGGGCACCATGGTCCTTGCGGTGGAAAAAGGCCGCAACATCTACAAAAACATCCGCAAGTCCCTTGAGTTTTTGCTTTCCACGAATATGAGCGAGATCATGGTCTCGGTCACGGCAAACGTGGCAGGCCTTGGGCAACCGCTTAACCAGATGCAGCTTTTGTGGATTAATCTGGTTACGGATGTGTTCCCCGGGCTTGCTCTTTCCCTTGAGCCGGGAGAACCAGGCGTGATGGAAGAACCTCCGCGGGATCCTTCCCTCCCTATTATGGACCAGCAAGACTTCAAACGCCTTACTCTAGAAGCTTCGGTTATTTCAGGGGCCTCGCTTTTGCCTTATTTTTACGGGCTTGCGCGCTACGGACAAGGGCCCCAGGCAAGCGGCCTTTCTTTCCTTTCGCTTACTGCTGCTCAGCTCCTGCATACCTTTAATTGCCGCAGCGAAAAGCTCACCTTTCTTGAAAATGCTGCTCTTCCCCAAAATCCTTACCTTGCGCGCTGCATGCTGGGAACCGCGGCTTCACATAGCCTTCTTTTCTTACCGCCTATAAGGAAAATACTTGGCCTTGGTCCCATGGGTATTATTGATGCGCTGGTAGTGGCTGGTTCTTCCCTGGGGTCTTTATTTTTGAATGCCTTTATCAAAAAAGTAAGCCGGCAGGAGGCGGCATGAAAAAGGATTTTATCTTCACTTCAGCCTCGGTTACCGATGGGCACCCTGATAAACTTTGCGATCAGATTAGTGACGCCATTGTGGACCGGTTTTTACAACAGGATCCCCTGGCCTCGGTGATTGCCGAATGTGCGGTCTCGCAAGGCCTTTTATTTTTGGCAGTGCGTTTCTCGTCAACTGCTTTGATTGATGTGCCTTACGTGGCCCGTTGGGTGATAAACGAAATTGGCTATCGCTCGCCAAGCTTCAGTGCGCGAAATTGCACCATTCTTACCAGCATCTCGGAAGAACCCCTTGATCACGAAAGACGCTACGAGGACGAAGAACTCACCGAGGAGATGATCGAAAGTATCAAGGTGCGCAACCAGGCCAATGTTTTTGGCTACGCGTGCGATCACACCCCTTCGCTTATGCCCCTTCCCATTGTCCTGGCGCATAAGCTTGCGCGCAGGCTTACCACGGTGCGTTTGACCAACCTTTTGCCTTATCTTTCTCCAGACGGAAAGACTCAGGTGGGCGTTGAATTCCGCGATGGCAGGCCCTATGGCATCTCTTCGATAATGATTATGGCCTGCGTAACGGAAAAATTATCGCACCAAAAGATAAAAGCGGATATACGGGAACAGGTCATAGAGGCAGCGTTTCAGGGGGAAGAAATAAGGCCTAATAAAGATACCATCATAGATATACGCATCATTGAAGACCCTCAGGGCTGTGGGCCCATGCTTCATTCTGGCCTTACCGGGCGCAAAAATGCCGTGGATACTTACGGTGAGTTTGCCAGGCACAGTGGGGCCGCTTTAAGCGGAAAGGACCCCTTTCGTGTGGATCGCATAGGGGCTTACGCTGCACGTTACGCTGCTAAAAACGTCGTAGCCGCAGGGCTTGCCCGGGAATGCGAGGTACATCTGAGCTATGCCATTGGGCGTTCTCGTCCGGTAAGCATTACAGTCAACACCTTTGGAACAGGAATTATTCCTGATGAGAAAATCGAGGCGCTTGTTAAAAAACACTTTGATTTCAGACCTGCGGCCATCCAGAAGGCCTTTTCCCTGCGTAAACTTCCGCAGATGTTAAAGGGTGGTTTTTACCAAAAACTTGCGGCCTTTGGGCACATGGGGCGCATGGATCTTGCAGCTCCCTGGGAACGTACCGATAAAAAAGACCTCCTCAGAGAGGAGGCCTAGGGAAGGTGAAGCAGGGAAGGGCGGGCTTTATTCTTAAATAATCAAACTCAAAAGAGAAAGGCCAGTCCTGCTAAGGACCTGTTCGGATACTAAGCCGAAAATTGCCTTGCCAGCGTGTTCAGCCAGTTTTTCCGCATGTTTTTGGAGTACTTTTTCGCAACTAGTGGCCTGGCTGATATTAAAGTAGCCTTCACGTTCAAGGGCCTGAATAATTTCTTCGGCATCAATGACCGCAGGGTTGTAGTTTATTACCACGCTCCCGGTAACAATGTTAGTGGAAACGGACTTAACCCCTCCAAGGTGCCTTAAAAAATCGGCCACCGCGTCAGCAAGAGAGGGGTTATTTTTAATGATAGGGGTCCGCAAACGAATACGACCCTTTATCTTGTGAAGGTAATATGGCATCTTGCACTCCTCCTGCTTCTTCTAAGGGTGTTTTGAGATAAGTATTGCATTGGGGGTAAGCAGAACACCGCCAGCGAACGTAGCCTTCTCCCTTCATATAGACATACATCTTTTTGCCGCATTTTGGGCACGAAGGCCTTTTTAGGAGTCTTGGCTTTGATTTTTCGGTAAACTGGCGATTGCAGACCAGACAACGATAACGCTGCAGACCGTTTTTGGTTTTGCCATAACGGTTGTATGCTTGCGAACCACAAAACGGACATTTTATGAAAGTTTCGGTCTCATTCATTTGCTTCAAAACATAAAGAAGATTTATGGGAAAATTGCGTAGGCTTTGTGACAATTTCATGACAAGCTTTCTTAGGGATTGCCACCTCGGGCGTTAACTGCCTCACCCGGCCAAAATTTTGACCGTCATGAGCGATTACTCACAACGAAAAACATGAAAAAGCATCGCGGGGAAAGTCCTAGGGGACTTTCCCCTTAAGACCATTTCACAAGAAGAGAGCATGTTTTATATCCGACAAAGGTATCATTGCGAGGCGACTTGTACGCCAGCCCGGTCCCTGAGATTGCTTCGGCACTTCGTTCCTCGCAATAACCATAAAAAAGAACTCTCGCTCGCGATGATCCCAACACTGGTCATCGCGAGGCAAGCGAAAGCTTGCCGTGGCGATCCCTGTCCTAAACACAGTGAGGGATCTAGATAGCTTCGCGTCGCTCGCAATGACACGCAAAAGGCGCTCGTAATGTCGTTGTTCAAGTGTCGCTTTTACGCTCCGTAATAAAAAAAGTTCAACTTTTTCTTGACTCAACATTTTCCCTGTTTTAAGATTAACTACTAATTAAAAATAATTCTATGGAGGTTGACATGTCAGGAAAGGGGCAGGAAAAGAGAAAAAGATGGATTACCGACTGGTGGCCAACCAGGCTCAACTTAAAGGTCCTCAGGCAAAACGACCCGCGTTCCAATCCCTACGGCGAAGATTTCGACTACGTTAAGGAATTTGAAAGTCTTGATTTAGCAGCGGTCAAAGAAGACCTCAAAAAACTCATGACCGATTCTCAGGACTGGTGGCCTGCAGACTTTGGTCATTACGGGCCGCTTTTTATCCGCATGGCCTGGCATAGTGCGGGGAGTTACCGCATCTTCGACGGCCGCGGTGGAGCAAGGACAGGAGACCTGCGGCTTGCGCCACGCTACAACTGGCCGGATAACATGAATCTTGACAAGGCCATCCGTCTGCTCTGGCCTATCAAACAAAAGTACGGGCGCAAGATTTCCTGGGCGGATCTCATTGTCCTTGCCGGAAACGTAGCCCTTGAGGTCATGGGCGTTAAGACGGCAGGGTTTTCCGGAGGCAGGGAAGACATCTGGGAGCCTGATGAAAGCCCAGATTGGGGTCCTGAGGAAGAAATGCTTTCAGGTAAAGAGCGCTACAGGGAAGGAGAGCTTGAAAGACCCTTTGCCGCCACTGAGATGGGGCTAATTTACGTAAACCCCGAGGGGCCCGAAGGCAATCCCGACCCTGTAGCCTCAGCTAAGCAGATTAGAACCGCCTTTGCCCGCATGGGCATGAACGATGAGGAAACCGTGGCCCTTATCGCCGGCGGCCATGCCTTTGGTAAATGCCACGGAGCCTGTCCAGACACCTATGTTGGTCCAGATCCAGACTCATCGCCACCCAACCAGCAGGGTCTTGGCTGGAAAAACTCGTACAAAACCGGTAAGGGCCCTGATACCTTTACCTCAGGCTTTGAACTGACCTGGTCGCCAACGCCCACGAAGTTTGGCATAAGCTATCTTCATCTCCTTTTTAACCACGAGTGGGAGCTAACCAAAAGCCCGGCTGGCAAGCACCAGTGGGTTGCTAAAGACGGCCCGGAAATCATTCCAGACGCCTACGACCCTGATAAAAAGCACCCCCCGATGATGCTTACCGCAGACCTTGCCCTTAAGTTTGATCCTGCTTATGCCGCCATTGCCAAGCGCTTTTTGGAAAATCCCGAAGAGTTTGAAAAGGCCTTTGCCCGGGCATGGTTCAAACTCATCCACCGTGATATGGGGCCACCTGAATGCTACGTTGGCCAAGATGTGCCAGAGGAAGTCTATATCTGGCAGGATCCCCTACCCAAAAGAGACTTTGAAGTCATAGACCAGGAAGATATTTCCCAATTGAAAAAAGCGGTTTTGGCCTCTGGGCTTAGTATTCCGCAGCTTGTTTATACCGCCTGGTCTTCGGCGGCAACTTACCGGGACTCAGACCGCAAAGGCGGAGCAAACGGGGCGCGCCTAAGGCTTTCTCCCCTTAAAGACTGGGAGGTAAATCACCCTGAGGACCTTGCCAAAATAATAGCCACCTATGAAGCCATCCAGCGGGAGTTCAATGAGCGGCAAAAGGGTGCGAAAAAAGTCTCTTTGGCGGACTTGATTGTCCTTGGTGGTTGTGCGGCTATTGAAGAGGCCGCCCGTAAAGCAGACTTTGACATTGAGGTGCCTTGTGTTCCTGGGCGGGTTGATGCTGCCCAGGAACAAATCGATAAGCCCTTTTACGCGGCTATTGAGCCTTTTGCCGATGGCTTTAGAAACTACTTTAAAAACCCGGCCAAGGCCGCTGAGAAATACTGGCCTGCGGAGTACTGGCTGGTGGATAAGGCCCAGCTTTTGACTCTCACGGTGCCTGAAATGACTGTTCTTCTTGGTGGTTTAAGGGTACTTGGGGCTACGTATCAATATGCCAAACATGGCGTTTTTACCGAAAATGTCGGCGTGCTTTCAAATGACTTTTTCACCAATTTGTTGGACATGGGTATTGAATGGGAGCCTGCGGACGAACATCTCTATCTTTTTAACGGCTATGACCGCAAGAGCCGTGCGCTCAAATGGACAGCCACCCGGGTTGATTTGATCTTTGGTCACCACGGTGAACTCAGGGCCGTGGCAGAGGTATATGCTTCTTCTGACGGAAAAGAAAAGTTCGTAAAGGACTTTGTGGCTGCCTGGGATAAGGTAATGAACCTTGACCGCTTTGACCTAAAATTCCAAAAAGCCACAAAATAGACCAAAGGGTGTCGCCTCAACCAGAGGTGACACCTAAAATAAAAGGATCCGTTCCTATTTTTCGTTTCTAAAAATAGGAACGGATCCCCTTCGTTTTTTGTCTATGTCCTAGTGGCTTGGTAGTGGTATATAAAGAGACCCTTGAACAACTTTAAAATTGAGCAGAATTTATCTTCTAATAAGATTAATACACCTCCCCATCTTTTTCATTCTGGGCTGCCCTCCCACTCTATAATTCTGCACGAATTTCTTTCTCCAATCCTGAACATATTCCCCTATGTCATCTGAGCCGAAGGCGAAGAATTCACAAATCATTTCTTTTTGTTAGGCTGCAAACTTTCTAAGGCGTCTAGAAACCTCTCTGAGAGGCTTTCTCGTGCTGACATATACCTCCTCAGTTAGGGCTGGCAAGGAAAAAGCCTCAGAAGGCGATTTTGAAGCTCGCTTTAAATGAAAGCGGCGACAAAATCCAGCTACTCGCCGCTGGCCAGATAAATCTCGCGCAGATAAGCAGGCAAAAGTTCGGCAGGATATTCCCGGTGGGCAATCTTTCTCAGGTGCCACCACCACTTTTCAAGCGGATAGGTGTCGTCGTCTTCCCAGATCTCTGGGAGGTTCTTAATGTTTTCAAATACCATACGATCTACGTCTCTGGTTTTCGGAGAGTTTTTTAACCCCTCTCGGTACTCCGGCAGAAGCAAAATTAGCTCTTCGGCGCTAAAAGTAAGCGCCTCACTAACAAAGCGATACATCTCTTCTGGGGTTACTTTTCGGGCCATAAAGCTCCTCTTTCACCGACAAAGACAAACTCCTGTGACCCCGAAATCCTTTCTTTCATCTTTTGAATGAAAGCATCGGGGTTTTGTCTGTCAAGAGGGAACCACGATACTCTGGTACCGTCCCGCTCAATGATAGCAAGCTCTCCTTGAGAGGAAACTACATAAATCCTCACAAGCCCTTTTTTGGAGTGTTTTATTGCCCAAACTTTTGCTTTTTTATCCTTTAGAACGCTATCAACCCGGCGATTAAGCTCCAGGGCATCCTTGACGTAGTCCTTACGCGCCATTACGTGTCGTCCAAGATCCCGCCATTTTACCTCCTCAAGGGCGCCGCCGATGGCCGAAAGGGCCTCAAAGCGCTCCTTGCCCATGCGAGCAATGAAGTCCTTTCTCCGTATAAAAGAAAGCTTATCCGCAGCAAGAAACTCATCCGGCGAAACCCCTGCATGGGCAAGCTTTGACGCCCAGCGAGGAAGAATTTCGCGCCTTACCTCCGGCGAAAGATTCTCCCACAGTTCTGCGAAGTTCTTGACTCTTGGAGTCTTTACCTTCGAAACCCTGGGAAGCAGGTAGCACATGCAGTGTGGGTGAGCCTTTTTCCGCGGCACCCGGTCTTTGGGCCACACGCCTTTTCCCAGCCCGAAATCCACGCTGGCATACCAATCGCAGATATCAGGCCGCGGATGGCTGCTTGAAAGTCGCCACTGGTAGCCGATCACGTACGGGTCGTCTTCGGTAGCCTTGATTTGCGCCAGATGAAAGGCATTGGCCGCCTCTGTGCGGGCCACGCGCTTTAAAAAGTATAGCTGCCTGTCGTAGAGCCACCAGTTGATAGCCCGCACGAGAAGGTCCTCCCTTCCGGCCTCTATGGCCTTTTTCATCTCGGCGATAAGCCTTTTGCTGGCGTAATAAGTTCCCTCGCGCGAAAGTTTTTCCACGTGCCTTTCCGCAAGCGAAACGGCCTTCTCCCATGCCTCCCGGGCATCTGGGACGGGTTCCATTCCTTTTAGTTAGGCTGCAAACGTTGATCAGGGAGAGAACGACGTTTTACAGGTCTATCGTTTCCATTCCTTTTAGTTAGGCTGCAAACGTGCAGGCTGTTACTATTGACAATTCTATTTATTAGTTTCCATTCCTTTTAGTTAGGCTGCAAACAATTACG
>NZ_ATXH01000038.1 GCF_000421585.1 Thermodesulfatator atlanticus DSM 21156 | reverse complement strand
TTCCTGAAATAGGGGATCCTGTCAGGGGTAAGCGTAATTTTTCGCCTGTCCCCGTAGTAGAGCTTTATGCGTTCGATTACTTCGTCGTCAGAGAAGGAGTCAGGAGGGAGCATGCGGCAGAGGAGATGGAAGTGGTTCCCCATGATGCAGAAGCCATAGACTTCAACGAAGAATACTTTTGAGAGCCAGCGGAAGAGGTGAAGTAAGTGGTCTTTTTCGGCAGGGCCTAAGACGTTATGGCCTGGAAGGGCGGTGCGAGAGATGATGTGATAAGCAGCCTCTGGGTTTTTAAGGAATTTTCTAGGGATACGAGCCACGTTTTGCCTCCTAATTTAAACTTGCCTGTCCCTTTTATTTGCTTCGGAAGAAAAAGAAAGTGACTTAAAGAATTTTGCCTGTCCCTTTATTTAAAAATTAACTTTCTGTGACAGGGGCTTTTTAAAGGGGGAGAGACCAAGTAAAATATCTTTATCGAAAAACTTGCTGGTCATTAAATCCAGTTCTCTGAAAAGGTAAAATTATGAATAGAGAAGAGCTTAAAGTTAAATTTGAAGATATTCCCCCAGAAGGTCTGTCTTTGGCATTTGAAGACCAAAAGGGTGAACTTATCAAAGATTGCCATCCTATTATCAAACCTATCCGTGCAAGTGTTCATCTTCAGCGCTGGGGGATTGATGTCAAAGTTACTGGTCAGGTGGAAACAGAAATATCACTTATTTGCGACCGTTGCCTAAAAGAATTTCCTTTCCCAATAAAAAGCAAAATAAATGTATTACTTGAGCCCCGGGCAGTGCTTTCGCGCCTTAAAGAAGAGATGCGTCTTACCAAAGATGATCTTGACGTCATCTTTTTTGACGGCCATCTCGTAGAGGTCGATGAGGTAGTGCGGGAAGAAATCCTTCTAGCTGTTCCTATGCGTAAATTGTGCCACGAAGAATGCAAAGGGTTGTGCCCTAATTGTGGTAAAAATTTAAACAATGGCCCTTGCCAATGTAAAAAACAAGTGCCAGAATCCCCTTTTGCAATCCTCAAGAAGCTGGTAGTTTCTTCCGGTTAGTTTTGAAAAGGAGGTCTAGCGATGGCAGTACCAAAGAGAAAAGGCTCTCGTTCCCGCAGGGGCATGCGTCGGGCTCACAAACACCTTAGTGCGCCGTCTGTTAGCGTGTGCCCTAAATGCAAATCTCCCAAACTCCCGCACCGCATCTGTCCTTCCTGTGGGACATATCGCGGTAAGGTCTTTTTGAAAACGGAGGAAGAGGAGTTTTAGCAAGTGGCCACCTGGGTTGCCCTAGATGCCATGGGGGGAGATTTTGCCCCCCAGGCCACTGTCGAAGCTGCCTATCTTGCGGTAAAAGAATACGAAGACCTGGGCGTCTATTTAGTAGGTAAGGAAGATCTCCTTTCTCCGCTTCTTAAAAAGAAAAAACACAAACGCATCAAATTGGTCTCAGCTTCTCAGATTGTTGCGATGGATGAAGCCCCTATCGCGGCCCTTCGCAACAAGCCCGATTCTTCGCTTCGTAAGGCCTTTGATTTGGTCAAAGAAGGCAAGGCCCGTGCTATTGTTAGTGCTGGAAACTCCGGAGCCGTACTTGTTACCGCGCTATTCGTGCTTGGCCGTTTAAAAGGGGTTTCAAGGCCTGCCATAGCAACGATCCTTCCCACTATGAAAGGCTATGCGGTTATGATCGATTCAGGGGCAAACGTAGATTGTAAGCCCCACCATCTCCTTCAATTTGCCTACATGGGATCTGTCTTTGCCGCGCGCATCCTAAATATAGAAAAACCGAAAGTCGGGCTTCTTTCTATTGGTGAGGAAGGGGGTAAGGGGAACACCTTGGTAAAACAGGCCCATAACTTGCTCAAACAAAGCAGTTTGAACTATTTCGGCAACATTGAAGGCCGCGATATTTACCGGGGTGACGTGGAAGTAATTGTATGTGATGGATTCGTGGGAAACGTATGCCTTAAGCTTTCAGAGGGTCTTGCAGAGACCTTGATGGCGATGATGGCCCAGGAGATACGTAAACACAAGCTTGCTATGCTGGGTTTTGCCTTTGCCAAGCCAGCACTTGCCCGGTTCAAAAAACATATCGACTGGCGTGAAAGAGGAGGGGCCCCTCTTCTTGGGGTAAACGGCGTGGTGATAATTAGCCACGGGCGCTCTGATGCCAAGGCCCTTAAAAACGCCCTTGGCACCGCCTGCGGTTTTGTAAAACAAAAAATTACCGAAAAGATAGGTGAGGCCTTGGAAGAACTGGCTTCAAGTAAATTAGGGCAGGTTAATGAGAAATGAAGACAGGTGCGGTAATTTGTGGTTTAGGAGCAGCGCTTCCCTCACGAGTCCTTACCAATAAGGATCTTGAACAAATCGTTGATACTAGCGACGAATGGATTACCCAGCGTACAGGGATTAAGGAAAGACGCATTGTCTCTCCGGGGGAATCAAATAGTAAACTCGCGGTTGAAGCTGCGAAAAAGGCTTTAGCTCGAGCTAATATTTCTCCTTATGAGCTTGACCTTATTATCGTAGCCACCTTCACCCCTGATTATCTTATGCCAGCCACAGCGGTTTTGGTGCAGGACCAAATCGGGGCCAAAAATGCAGGGGCCTTTGATCTTGCAGCTACCTGTTCAGGGTTTATCTACGCCCTTTCTGTGGCAGACCAATTCATTAGGGCAGACCGCTCCCGCAAGATTCTTGTTATCGGCAGCGAAGTCCTTTCCCACAAGGTCAACTGGGAAGACCGCACCACTTGTGTTCTTTTTGGAGATGGTGCAGGAGCTGCTGTGCTCACCGGTTCAACTAACGACCAAAGAGGCATTTTATCCACGCACCTTCATGCTGACGGAAGCCTCTGGCATCTTCTCACGGTAAAAGGCTGTGGTTCGCTTTATCCTCCCTGTGGAGATGAGCTTCCTCGGGAGGAATACTACATAAAAATGCAGGGTCGTGAGGTTTTTAAACATGCGGTGCGCGCCATGGAGATCGTTGCCCGCGAAGCCCTTGATAGAAACAATTGCTCTCCGGAAGACCTGGCCCTGGTAGTCCCTCATCAGGCCAATATCAGGATAATCGAAGCCTTGCGGGAAAGGCTTGGGCTACCTTCTGAAAAAGTCTTTGTAAACCTTCATAAATACGGAAACACCTCGGCGGCAAGCATTCCTCTTGCCCTGGTGGAAGCCGAAGAAGAAGGCCGTCTAAAGTCAGGGGATCTCGTGCTTCTTGTGGCCTTTGGAGGCGGCTTTACCTGGGCAAGTGCCCTGCTTCGCTGGTAATCATGCAAGTACGTCCAAAGGCGGAGAAGGTCTCCGCCTGTATGGAAAACATCGCGGTTGTCATGGTGGAAACACTTTACCCCGAAAATATCGGGGCTGCCGCTAGGGCCTGTGCTAACTTTGGTGTCAAAGACCTTGTCCTTGTCCGCCCCAAAAGTCTTGACCAGGAAAAGATGCGCGCCATGGCTACTAAAGGCGGCCTACCGGTGCTTGAAAACATGAAGATTTACGAAAACCTAGAAGAAGCCCTGGCGCCTTTTAATTACGTAGTGGGGACAACCGCCCGCCTTGGCCGCCAGCGCAAGGTAACAGAAACCATAAGAGAAGCAGCACCGCGCCTGGTATCCCTTTCTCATCAAAACAAGATCGCTATCCTTTTTGGAAATGAAAAATGGGGGCTCACCAATGAAGACCTTTATCATTGCCATTTGGCAGTGACTATCCCTACTGCCGAAGCAGCTTCTTTAAACGTAGCCCAAGCGGTGGTGATCATCCTTTACGAAATTTTTAATTTTAAGGCGGAAGTCCCCTTAAAAAAGCCTACCTTGGCAACTGTCCAGGAACTTGAGCCCATGTATCGCATCCTCAAAGAAACCCTGGAAGCCATTGACTATGTCCCCCATGATAACGTTGTTCTATGGATGACAACTATCAGGCGCTTTTTATCCCGTCTTGAGCTAACTTCTCAGGAAGTACGAATTATTCAGGGTTTTTGCAAAAATCTTCTCTGGCACCTGCGTCATAAAGACCGTGGGCCAGAATAAATCTTCTTACCGCCTCAGGTAAAAGAAACCTAATAGATTTTCCCTTGCTTACGGCCTCTCTTATCATGGTGGACGAAATGTCAAGACGAGTAACTGGCACGTAACGAATGGTCTTTCCGTTTGGTAGTGCAAACACTTTTTCTTTTTCCTGTGCTTCAGGGAAAATTTCTTTTACTTTTTTGCGAAATTCTTTTTCGCCACCTTCCCCGCGGTTGATAACTACCAGGTGCACAAGCCTTGGAATTTCACGAAAAGAAAACCAGGTGTCAAATTCCAGAAAGGCATCAAGCCCGAGAATGAAGAAATAGTCCTCTTGAGATGCTGCCAGAAGTTCTTTGAGGGTTATAACCGAATAAGACGGTCCTTTGCGTTTTCCTTCGAGGTCAGAAACCTCAAAGTGTGGCACGCCTTCTATGGCAAGGCGGGCCATTTCAAACCTCAGGGCAAAAGGAGAAGTTCGGGATTTTTTGTGAGGCGGGGTGCCTGCGGGGATGAAGATAATTTTATCAAGTTTTAGTTTTTCATAGACCTCCTCGGCAGGCCTTAAGTGCCCAAAATGTATGGGGTCAAAAGTCCCGCCGAGAAGGCCCACACGTTTCATTATTATTCCCTGATTTGCCCCTCTCCGAATACGATAAACTTAAGTGTGGTAAGCTCCTCAAGGGCCATAGGGCCGTAAGCATGAATTTTAGTGGTAGATATGCCTATTTCTGCTCCAAGCCCAAGCTGGCCACCGTCGTTAAATCTTGTGGAAGCGTTAACCATGACCACCGAAGCATCAACTTCTCTCAGAAAACGTAAGCTCCTCTGGTAATCTTCGGTAACAATGCTTTCTGTATGGTTAGAGCCGTAACGGGCGATGTGGTCAAGGGCTTCGTCAAAGGTTTCAACCACTTTTACCGCCAGAATCAAGTCAAGATACTCGGCATCCCAGTCCTCTTCCGTAGCAGGCTTAGCCCAAGGGACAATCGCCCTTGTTTTTTCACAGCCGCGGATCTCTACCCCTGCGCTGCGGAATTCTTCGCACATATCAGGAAGAAACTTCTCTGCCACGGCCTTGTGAACCAGCATGGTTTCCATGGCGTTACAAACACCTGGGCGCTGTACCTTGGCGTTAAAACAAATCTTTCTTGCTTTTTCTAGATCGGCATAGCGGTCCACAAACACGTGGCACACGCCTTTGTAGTGTTTGAGCACGGGGATACGAGAGTTTTCCGTAACAAAGCGGATAAGCCCTTCGCCTCCCCTTGGAATGATTAGGTCGATATATTCGTCTAACTTTAAAAGCTCATTTACTGCTGCTCGGTCAGTTATAGGAATTACCTGAACACTTCCCAAAGGGGCTCCATGGGCCTTAAGCGCATCCTGGAATATGCGCGCAAGGGCAATGTTTGAATTAATGGCTTCTGAGCCACCCCGCAGGATAACGGCATTTCCGCTTTTAAAACAAAGCCCTGCGGCATCAATGGTGACATTGGGGCGGCTTTCGTAAATCATGGCAATTACCCCAAGGGGAATGCGCATCCGCCCCACCCAAAGGCCATTAGGCCGCCGCCACATTTTTACCACTTCGCCCACCGGGTCAGGGAGGGCCGCGACTTCTTCAAGCCCCTGAGCCATGCCTTCGATTACCTTGTCTGACAGGGTAAGGCGATCGATAAGGGCAGAAGAAAGGCCCTTTTCCCTGGCAAGCGCAAGGTCTTTTTCATTTTCTTCCTGAAGATAGGCACGCTCTGAACGCAGGCGTGCTGCCACTTCGCGCAGCACTTTGTTCTTGATATCAGTGGAAAGATAGGCAAGCTCCCTTGCAGCCTCACGGGCTTTTTGCCCGACTTCTCTGACAAGTTCTTTTACTTCCATTTTTCCCTCCCTAAAGTTTTTCTTGGGACACCGTGTTTTTTAATCTTCCGATGCCTGAGATTTCAACTTCGATTACATCTCCCGGTGATAGTGGGCCTATGCCCGGGGGGGTTCCGGTGGCAATAACATCTCCTGGCAAAAGGGTCATGATGTTTGAGACAAAACTTATGATTTCTGGAATGGAAAAGACAAGCTCCCTGGTTGATGAGTCTTGTCTGAGTTTCCCATTGAGATAAGAGCGGACTTTTAAGTCTGTGGGATCAAGGTCAGTTTCAATCCAGGGGCCCATGGGAGCAAAGGTGTCAAAGCTTTTGGCCCTTGTCCACTGAGCGTCTTTTTGTTGCAAATCCCGTGCGGTAACATCATTAAAGCAGGTGTATCCCAAAATAAAAGAACTGGCTTCCTCTGGTTTAACCCTCCTTGCACGTTTTCCAATGACAACGGCTAGTTCAGCTTCATAATCAACACGTTTGCTTTCAGGTGGAATGATGATGGTTTCATCCTGACCGATAACCGCAGAGGGCGGCTTAAGGAAAATAAGTGGTTCTTTGGGCAAAGGAAGTCCGAGCTCTTTGGCATGATCTCGGTAATTAAGGCCAAGGGCGATAATTTTACTCGGCAGCGTAGGGGAAAGTATTTTGACTTCTTCTATGGGAAGTTTTTGAGAACTTAAAAAGATCCCTTCAAAAAAGGGTTTTTCAAGTAAAATGGCATTTTGTTCCTGAAAGGCGGCGAAATATGTTTTTCCCTTGTAAGTAACGCGGCCAAGACGCATACGGGTTATTTAACACAACGTCTTGCTAAGGACCAGGCTTTTTTGGTTTGATAGGCCTTCTTGTGGGGCGAATAGGTTTTTTCTGCTGCTTTGCAGCCCTTGGGCGTGCCTGGCGTTTGGTGGCAAGAGACTTTTCCCTTTTAGAAAGCATTTCTTTAACAATTACCGGCGAAAGAAACCATTTGTCTTCTGGTTCTGGAAAAATTACGGGTATTTTAAAGCCCAGGTCTTTTTCAATGAATTCCAGGTAAAAGGCCCCGTCTTCATCACAGAACGAAATAATTTTCCCGTTATCAGCTACTTTTAGCGCCCTTTGGCGAAATTCTTCGGCGCTTTCAGGCAAATCGTAATTTATCAGCAGAGGCACCCCGTCCTGCTGGATAAAACGGCACCCTGCATCTGTGGCTATCAGAATATCAGCGTCTTGGCCTGCAAACTGTTTCAGGAAGCGCAAACGATATTCTGGGCCAAGGTCTGGCTTAAGAAACACCGCGCGGAAGCCAATCTTTTTTAATTCGTCACAAAGACTTTGGGCTTCAAGCTTGTTGTTAACAAAAATAATGGCCTTCTGCCATCCGTGTTGCGCAAGGACCCCCAAAAGGAGCATAAATTTTTCTTCTCTGCTCACGTGGATAAGGCTAAGCTCAAGTTCGTTAAAATCCTCTCTGCCAATTTCAATGTAGATTTCATCTGGGTCTTTTAGAAACTTGTAAGCAGTTTCCAGGGCTTCGTAACGTAGGTTTTCCATAAATACCAGGCCCTGGCGTTCCCCTGGCAGAGGTAGTTTTGCCAAAAGGTTTTCAAGAAATGTTTTGTTCTCAAGGGCCATTTGGTCGAATTCGTCAAGCACAAGCACTTTGAGCTGTTGCGTTGGAATAAGCTTCCATTTAAGAAGGCGGTTTAGCCAATGAGGCGTGGTGAAAATTACGTTTGCGCCTTTTTCAACGGCTTTAAGTTGGTCTTCTGGAATTTTATCTGCTGAAGCAAAGGCTGTAGCACTAAAAGGAAAATCCCTAGCAAGGCCCTTAACAAAATTTGTAAGTTCCAGGGCCCGCTCGGGATTAGTTACCAGCACCAGCGAATGGAGTCCTTTGGGTTCTTCTCTTAAAAGCCGGTCAAGAATAACGATGATGTAAGCAAGGGCCTTTCCGCTGCCGCGCCTTGCCTTGACAATGGCATCATGCCCCTTCAGCGCCTGGGGTAAGAATAAGTCCTGGATAATGGTACTTTTGGTAAAGCCGTTTTTTTCTAGCGTCTCAAGAAGGGTAGGGTGCAGGGGAAAAGCCGCAAATGGCCTTCCGTGCAAGGCAACCGCAAGAGGTCTTATTTCTCCTCGAGCTTCCGTCATAGCCCTCCTCGCAACTTAGGCGCTCTTAGCCGATATTAAACATTTTCCGCTGCGCTTCAAGATTTTTAAGTTAAGAGACCTGTAAAACACTTTTTGGGATCCGTTCCTATTTTTCGGAAGAAAAAAAAACGCATCCTTGCAACTGGTCCTGGCATTTTTTGCAAAGGTCTCAAGTTAAGGGATTCAGCTCTTTGATCGATTAGTTTATTAGGCTCTTGACAGTGAGGAAGAAAAAGATATCCTTATAATCGCCGTTGGGCCACGAAAGCCCTTGGGGAAACCCAAGGGCTTTTTTTGTTGGTTATTTGAAATATTTATAACAGAAATTGATGGGGGATGGTGTCTGGTTTTGTCTCTTTTTCGTGCCAGCGGGCCCGTCCTTAAATGTCTCGCCCGCCCCTCCCGCTGAGATAGACGGCCCGCTGGTTCTCTTTTTTATGTTAAGCCTAAAAAATTACTTTGGTCGGTGTTTTTTCCACCAACGTTTGAAAAGATTCTTTTTAAGGGTGGAGAGATAGTCGATATAAAGTGTGCCGTTTAAGTGGTCCAGTTCGTGCTGAATGGCACGTGCCCCAAGGCCTTCTAGTTCCATTTCAAAGGGATTTCCTTCTCTATCTAGAGCGCGCACTAAAACTTTAGCCTTACGTTTAACCTTGGCGCTATATCCCGGAATGCTGAGACATCCTTCTTCTTCAAAGAGTTCGCCTTCTGCTTCGACGATTTCCGGGTTAATAAAAACTATGAGCTCTGGAGCGCCCTCTCGCTGCTTAAGGTCTAACACGAAAAGCCTTAAGGTCTCTCCCACTTGATTGGCAGCAAGCCCTAAGCCTTTTACTTCATACATGGTTTCAGCCATGTCGTCGATTAGCTGCTGCAAAGCGCCGTTTATCTCGGTAACTGGCTTGGCCTTTTCTCTTAAAACCGGGTCTCCTAAAATGCGAATTTTTCTTTTTGCCATGACAATACTTTACCTAATTTATATTAGTTTTTAAAGAGTAGTGGCTACGCTTTTTTAAAACGCCACAGGAGATTTCCCAGACCTTTAAATAGGCCTTCTGGTAAGAATATCATTATTAAGATTAGAATAGTTCCAAATATTAAGACGTCGTAGTCTTCAAAGATCGTTAGCACCTCGGGAAGAATGGTAAGAACCACTGCCCCTAGCAGGGCTCCCCAAATACTTGCAATGCCTCCGATTACTACCATGGTTACCAACTTCACTGAATGTAAGAAGGTAAAGCTGGTGGGAGCGATGAACATGGCAAAGTGTGCGTAAAGGCTTCCTGCAAGCCCTGCCAGACAGGCGGAAAAGACAAAAACAATGAGCTTAAGTTTGCGTGTGTCATAACCAAGGGACATGGTGGCAGGCTCACTGTCATGTAAGGCCAAAAGGCTTCGGCCAAAAGGAGAATGTGCGATGTGCAAGGCAACCAAGAGAAAAACTAATAACACCGCACCGAATAGAAAGTAATAATGGCGACTTTCTATAAAGGTTAGGCCGAAGAGCTCTAACGGCGGAATCCCTACCAGGCCAGAAGGCCCGCCGGTTAAGGAAATCATTTCTTTAAAAATTACGTAAATGATTACGCCAAAGCCTAGGGTGGCCATAGCAAGGTAGTGGCCTTTTAATCTCAGTGCGGGCAGCCCAAGTGCCAATGCCACCGAGAAGGTAACCAGTTGTGCGGCGCCAAGGGCTGCCAGGCAACTTAAGCCGTATTTAGTTGTAAGGATTCCAGAAGTATAGGCCCCAAGCCCATAGAAAGCTGCGTGGCCAAGGGAAACCTGCCCGGCATAACCCATCAGGAGAGAAAGTCCTATCACGATGAGGCCCTTTAAAAAGAGAATATTCAAGACGTTAAAATAGTAGTCGTTATGGTTTAAAAACCCAAAAGCAAAAATGATGATGGCCAGGGCTATGAGGGCCAGGTAGTGGTTTCTCATAACTTTTTGATCTCCTTTTTTCCAAAAAGCCCCTCTGGCTTAAGAAAAAGCATGAGGATGAGTATGACAAAGGCCGCGGCATCTTTGTAAGCCGAAGAGATGAAACCTGCGGCAAGGGCCTCGATTACCCCCAAGAAAAAGCCACCCAGGACAGCCCCGGTACTTGAGGTAAGCCCACCAAATACCGCGGCACAAAAGCCCTTAAGCCCAAGCATGGTGCCCATATCGTAGGTGGCAAAGGTGATAGGCGAGATAATAACTCCTGCCACCGCAGAGGTGCCTGCGCTAAGGGCAAAGGCAAGGAGCACCAGAGGCTCTACGCGGATGCCAAGTAGCCTTGCGGCCAGACGATTAACCGCTGCGGCTCGCATGGCCTTTCCGGTAAGGGTTTTTTTGAAAAAGGCCTCTAGCAAAAGGACTGCTAAAATTGCTACCACCAGGATTAAAAGACTCTGGGGAATAATTGTTGCTCCGAGAAAATGAAGGGGTTTTTCCCCCACAAAGGCAGGCACAGGCAGGGGATTTTTACCCCACACAAACATGGCAATGCCTTTTATAAGTATCGATACGCCAATGGTTATGATGATAAGGGTGATGTGGCTTGCGTGCCTTGCAGGGTAAATAGCAAGTCTTTCTACGATTATGCCACAAATCGCGGTAAGAACTACCGCTAAGCAAAAGGCAAGTGGTATTGGAAGCCCCAGGGAGCAAAACGTGGCCATGAACATGGCCCCAAGCATTACGAATTCACCTTGCGCAAAATTGATAACTTCCGTGGCGTTGTAGATAATGGTGAACCCCAGGGCAATTAAGGCGTAAATTGCCCCGTTAGTAAGGCCTGATAGGATAAACTGAAGCGCTTCACTCATTTACTGTCCGAAACCAAAAATAATTTGAGGGGTGACTTTAAAACACGATGCCGAATAAGCAAGGGGGGATCGTCCCCCTTGCTTATTACTTCATGAGTTTCCAGTTGCCGTTTTCAATGCGGATGAGCACGAAAGCGGTTTTTTCATCAAGGCCGTTATGATCGGTGGGGCTCATGTTAAAGATGCCGTGAATACCAACAATCCCTTTGACATTTTCCAAGGCCTCGCGGATTTTTGCTTTGTCAGCGCCTGCTTTTTCAAGGGCGGTTTTTAAAAGCAAAAAGGCGTCGTAGGCGTGCCCTCCAAAAGTTGAGGGTTCTTCACCATAGCGGGCCTTGTATTTGGCAATGTAATCAAGAAGTAGTTTTTTCTGGGGGTCGGAATCAGGAAGCTGGTCTGCAACAAGGATTTTTCCGGCAGGTAGGATGATGCCCTCGGCAGCATCTCCGGCAAGGGCAATGAACCTTTTTGAGGCTACTCCGTGACTCATAAAAAGCTGTTGCTTCATGCCAAGTTGTTTCATATTCTTGGCCACGGTGGCAGGCCCAGGGTTCGTACCCCAGCAAATAACAGCGTCAGGATTTTTGGCTCTTATGCGGGTAAGCTGAGGAGTCATGTCTGAATCTTTGGGGCCATAGAGTTCGTCAGAGACGATTTCAATACCATATTCTGGGGCCAGAGCCTTTAGTTGTTCACGTCCGCTTTGGCCGAAACCATTAGAGACCGTAATAATGCCTACTTTTTTGATGCCATTTTGGCGGCAATATTCATATATCTTTTTTACGGCCAGGCGGTCGCTTTGAGCTGTTTTAAACACCCAGGGTTTTACAGGTTCTACGATTTTGATACCTGCAGCACAGGAAATAAGGGGGACTTTGTAGCGTTCTACAAAAGGAACCACCGCAAGGGTTGTGCCGGTGCGGCTTGGGCCTATGATAGCAAGGACTTTATCTTGAATGATAAGCTTGGTTACTTTTTTGACAGCGTTTGTTTCTTCCCCTTCGGTATCATACACTACAAGCTTGATGGGATGGCCGTTTATCCCGCCAGCTTTGTTTATTTCCTCAACAAGCATTTCAAGAGTGTTTCTTTCGGGTTCACCAATAAAAGAGGTTGGTCCAGTGATGGAGAAAAGGGCACCTATCTTATAGGGTTTGCCAGCCCAGACACTAGCACTTGTAAGGAGAAAAATCCCCACTAAAAAGGCCAAAAAAAGTTTTCGCATATATACCTCCTTGCTTCGGTTTTGGCCAAACATGATAGCCAAACTTAACTGTTTTTTCAAAAAAATTTTGTACTCATTTGGAAATTGCTTGCTCAGTTCTTACTTATTAACCGTCATGAGCAATTACTCACAACGAAACACACAAAAAACGTCGCGGGGAAAGTTCTTCTGGCCTGTCCCCTTAAGACCATTTTCACAGGATGGGAGCATGTTTTATCTGACAAGGTGTCATTGTATGGTTAACAACAGAAAGGATGATTAAATTCAGGAAGAAAAGTTGGTAGGGAGGGACTGGCTGGCTTGTCATGGAACGTTTGCCCTATGGCAAACTGTTCGATCGCGAGACTAGCCGTCCTTCCCTATGTTTGAACAGTATCCGGGACGTTTCCTTTTGCGGAAACTGTCCGTATACAAGGCTAAACCGGGAAGGGCCTCCCTACCAACATCGCTATTATAACACTTAGTGCCAAAAGGAGGAATCACTATGAAAGACTATTCCTTCCTTGGCGTTGATGTCGCCAAAGA
>NZ_ATXH01000037.1 GCF_000421585.1 Thermodesulfatator atlanticus DSM 21156 | reverse complement strand
TTGTGGTGTTGGACCTATAGTGAGATCATATGTTTCCACTCCCTACGGGAATTTAAGGGTGGGTAACCATGCATTTTGTGCTACCCCACCCCTCCCACCACAAAATATTGAATTTATGCCGTTTTCTTGGACCAAAAATTGTCAAAGATCTAAATTTGCTATAGCAAATATTCTGCCATCTGCCAAGAAAAAATTTTTTGGTGCCTCATGCACGCTTTTTAAGCCTGTTTTTTCTTATCTTTAAGGGAATATTATTCAAGGAGAATACCTTGAAAGAAACCCTATGGACTATTTCCTACGATATAGCTGACGATAAAAAACGCCATAAAGCCTGCGAAATACTTAAAGACTTTGGCGTACATGTGCAAAAAAGTGTTTTTGAATGCCATCTTTCTGAAAAAGAATTAAAATCCTTGATAAGGCTTCTTACCCCACTTATCGATCCTAAGAACGATAGTTTGCGTTTTTACCCTGTTTGCGAAAAATGCCGTAGACGTATAAAAACCTTCGGAAAAATCTTTGCCAAAAGGCATCCCTATCTCGTGGTTTAAGCGGCGCAAATATAAGGTTCGTATCTTTTTCCTGTCAAAATAGTTTTCTTGAGTGAAAATACCTGGGCGTTAATAATTTCTTTGAGCATAAAAACACCATTTCCATAAGGCAATCTTTTTGTTAGGCGAGCTTGGCTGGCCAGCAAAAAATTTTTGCGGTCCACAAGACTCAAACCCTTAGGGGCAATTTTTTGTGGAAGCCTGCCCTCACGGGCCAGACCTACCACCAGTCTATCAACTACCAGTGGCCGGAATTCTTCCATCATATCAAACACAAGAGCCGGACGGCCTTTGTATCCCTTGTGCAAAAAACCAAGACCCGGCAAAAAGCCCTCCAAACAAACAGCCGTATAAACCACTGAAAAAAGGACTCCGTAACCATAATTCAGAAATAAATTTATCGGATCCCTGGCTCCTTTTTTAATGCGCTTGTGAAAGCCATAGGCATCGGGAAGAAAATTTTTTACCGCCTGCCAGTAAAGCTTAGAAGCCCGGGCTTCCCTTAAGAGAATGCCCTCGGGAAAGGGCTCCTGACAAAGAGCCTTGTTTTTGTTAAGACTTAACTCGCAAGCAATACTATCAAGTTTTTCAACAAGGGCAGAGACCTCTTTTAGGCATTTGTTTTCTTCCTGTCTCAGCAGGAAGTTAAGGTGGTGTATCTGATTGCGAATTTTGCCCCGCACAAAGGCTGCTGCCAGCTTGCACCTCAGGGCAGGTGCATCATGGGCCCTGACCTGGGCAAGCACAAGTTCCGTATGTCTGGAAGGATCTGTGAGAATGGCCTGAGGACGAGCCTTAGCATCAAGCATTAACAAAGGAATGTCTCTTATCGCCAGGGCTTTTAAAAGGTCTGAAGAAATCCGTACACCTTTAGTGGCAATCGCCAGGCTCTTTATTTCCCTAAAAGGGAGTTCCTTGCGTTCGTGGTCGGCTTCAATTACCAGGCGCCTCTGTTCTTTGAGAGCTTCACTCCGTGCTTCTGAATGATTACGTCGATTCTCCGTGCCATGATTTAAGGATTTCAAGATAATTCTTCAAACGTTTGTAACGCAGGAAATCAAGCTTCTTTTCTTTGAGGGCCACTTTAAGGGCCTCAAGGTAGTACGAGGCGTCTTCTGCCCTGAGAAGTTTTAACCTGGCATAAGAACAAAGGGCAAAGGGATTGAGAGGCTCTTCTTTCAAAATGGCTTTGAGCACCTTTTCGGCTTCCTCGTATTTTTCAAGGGCAATCAGGGCCTCGGCCTTGCGATGCATGAAGGGTATCCTGTAAACAAATTGCTCAAGGGCCTGGCTCGCAATGCTAAGAGACTTTTCATATTCTCTGGCCAGGAAACAGGCCCTTGATAGCTCAAGCCAGTGGCGAGGTTCAACGGGATCGTATTCTTTCAGCTCTTCTAGCACTTCTATGGCTTTTTCCGGCCTTTTGAGTTCGATTTCAGCCCTAGCATACTGATGCATGAGCACTGGATGATCAGGCCACCTGCTAAGGGCCTTATCAAGAACCTCTAAAGCCTTCTCTGGCAGATCTTTTGCTAAAAAGGCTTCGGCCTCTGTGGAAAAAACATACGCATTGGCTGGCACTTCATGTTTAAGAAAGCTTAAAACTCTAAAACATTCCTCAAGCTCGCCTTTGATCAGGTGTAAGCGCGCCTTAAGGTGCAGAAAGAAAATGTTTTCGTAAAAGCGCTCAAGGGCTTCTGAAAGGAGCTTTTCGGCTTTTTTAAGATGCATGGCTTCAAGGGCAAGATCTATGTAAAGAGCATAAACCATCGGAAGAGAAGAAACTTCCCGCAAGCTTTCCAGTAACTCCTCTGCAAGCTCAAAATTGCGTAACTTCTTCTCTGCACCCGCCCACTTAAGGTAAATGTAAGCATTTCCGGTTTTTTGTCGCCGAAGTCTTTGAAAGATAGTTCTCATCTGGTGGGCATATTTTTTTTCCCTTACGCCCAGCTCTCCCAGAACCTCTGCCAGGCTCAGGGTAAAAAGCTCCATGCCCTTGAATTTTTGCTCGCCCTCTTTAAGCAGCTTAAAAGAACGCTCAAAAAGGCGTGCTGCCTTAAGCCCTTCTGCCCAGCTCAAAAATTCCCAGGGGCTATTAAAAAAAGGCTTTACCCTCTCAAGGGTTTCTTCAAAAAGAGTGCGAAGCTCTGACCAGCTGCCTTCGGGAAAAAGAAGCTTTTTAAGCAAGGGATAGGAAAAAAAGCTTTCAAAAAACTTTGCCATAAAACTGCGTTCAAGGGGTTCTTCAGGATCAAAAGCATCAAGAACATCCTGAAGACTGAGAGAAGGAAGCTCTAAATTCTCATTGCTTTCAAGATATAAGCCAGGCGGAGATAAAGATTCCGTAAGGCTTAAGAACCCTTTGGCTGCAAGCTCTTCCACCAGGGCCCCAAAGTCGTCTTCGTCTGCTTTAAGAATGCGGGCGGCAATGGAAAAAGGCAGTAAAAACCCAAATCTTGAAAAAAAGCCGACCAAATCGCACACCTGGTCAGGGCTCTGCAAAATATGAGCTTTTTCTTCTTCGGCCTGAAGACGAATGATGGGATAACTAAAAAGGCTCTCTGAAAGAAGGTCCTCATTTTCGGCCAAAATTACCTTTTTAAGGCCCTTGGCTTCAAGAAATCTCAAGATTTCAGGATATCTGAGAAACCCAAAGACCAGAAGCACCTCAGCATCTGACTCAAGGGGGATTGAGTAATCTTCGTCAATAAGTAATACGTTTTGCCCGCCCCGCCTAAGAGAAGTGTAAACAAGATGCATAACTTTTAAGGCATCTTTGCCAAGGCCACGAGGAAAAGCATAAATAAAAGGCGTTTCTAATTCCTCAAGGGCTTTTAATAGCCTGGCCCTTTCTTTTTCTATTTTGGTAGGTAAAAGCTTCATCATCCCTCAAACTCCATAATCTTTAAGACAACTTCTTCAAGCTCCGGATTCTTTTCCAAAAACTTTAGAAGTTCAGCTTTTAGACGACGATTCTTTGATTGATAAGTATTGCGGTTAAAGTCTTTTGATTGCGAAACACTGCGAGAGGCCTCTACGCAGGGATAGAATTTTCTGAAACCGAGCACCACACAGGCAAAGACAAAAAGCCAGAGACACTTGATAAAGCTTTTTTCTATCTGGTTCATTAAAAGATCTTTTAAAAAAAGAAGATGCGCAGCAAGGCTTTTTTTGCGGCGCTTTTCCAGAAAGGAACAAAACTCGTCAAAGAAAAACGCTTGCTCTTCGCAAAAAGCTAATTTATCCGACGAGTCATCTTCTTCCTGTTCGTAGATTACAGTTCTGGTTTCTTTAGGCACGTAAAAAGACGTCTCTTTTTCTTTGCCCTGCTCTTCTTTTTTGGGAAAATCATGTCTTAAGGTGAGACCTTCAAGCAAACTTTCGTCAAGGTTTTCCAGCTCAAATCCGCTTTCCTCATCGCTTCCTACAGAAACGAATTTGGGTTCTTTTTCCACGAAGCTAGGAAGAGTTCTCTCAGCGTAGGCAAAAAACTTTCCCCAGTTTTCAAAACGAAGCTCTTTTCTTTTCCGGTATAGATGAATTACAAACTCGTGAACTATCTCTTCATTTTGAATCCTTTCGTTTTTTAAGGCCTGAATTAGACGCCCCTTTCCACGAAGATAGCCTCCCCTCCAGATAGTTTTTTCAACGAATTCTTGTAATTTTTCATAAAGGCCTTTCTCAAACAAAATAACTCTTTCTAGGTCGTCTTCACCTGCCAGCCAGCGGTTTAAAAGCTCGATATCTTTTTCTTCCAGGCCAAGGTCTTTCATGTTCCGTGAACCTCCACACATCCAAAGCCCATGGTTGTTTTGTAACCAACCCCGGCAAAAACAGCAAAACCTGCCAGGCTTCCCAGCAAAACTTCGGCTTCCTTTGAGGCCGCTAAAAAAGTAGTTGAACCCACAAAGGCTGAGAGACGATACTTCTGGAGGTCAATCATGCGGCTTTTAAGTTCGAACTTTTTGAGCAAAATGTCGGCCACGTGGTCTTCAACTGGAAGCAGGCCTTTTTCAGCGAAACTATGCCAGCGTCTTAAGAGACTGCCAAACACAAGCTCCGGCACAGGAAGGGGAAGATTTCTGCCGTAGTGACGAAAAGTAGCGGGTGAGACGTAAGAAAAAGTCTTTTCTTTGCTTTGACAAACCAGTTGCTGAAAGGTCTTCTGCTTAAGACCTGCGGGAATTAGCAAAATTTTTTGCTGGTTAAACAATATTTCTTCTTCTCCTGCCGCCAGAAGCCATTCTTCCACCTGAGGGGCAAGGCCCGCCACTTCAAAAGATACGTATTCCTCGCCCTTTAAGACTAATTTTTTTTGCTTCCTCTTAAGGCCAATTAAAGTAGAGAGAGAAAATGGGGCCGGGGCGGCCCCGTGGAGTTCTTTGCCAAGCTCAGGATGGCTTTTCTCAAGCCACTTAAAAAAAAGGGCATGCAACCAAAGCCCGGGGCTTTTGGGAAGCAAAATATCTTCTTGGGCCTTTAAAAGTACCGTGCGCTTAACCGGCATGGACTCTCATCCGTCCGTATCCTTGAGCGGTTTTAGCTCCCACTCCCCATTCAGAAAGGGCCTCTTCAAGGGCGGTCAAAACATCGTCAAAATGTTGTGCGTAGGTTCGGTCGGTAAGCCATATAAGGCCACGAAACTTTGCCCCCTGAGGGATGGTCAGAAAATAAACAGGCACAGGGGTTTCTGCTTCAGTGGGAGGGGCTTTTTCTGCGTAATAGTTTTGGTAATGGCAATTTATGATGTCTTTTTCAAGATCAGTTATGCTTTCCGGCAAAAAGTCCGAAAGATGCAAAATCCCGGCACGCTCCTGGGTGCCGAAAAGCTCCGTCACTAAAGCTTCTCTGGTGAGAGCAAACCAGAAGCGCAGCAAACCCTTTAAACTGCTTCCTGCAAGATAGGGAACTCCGTAAGTGTGGTGCAAAAGAAGCCCGGCTTCAAGCACTGACTCAAGCCCAAAGCCAAGGACCAGCGGGCTTTTGGCCTCAAGCACCAGCTCTTTTACCGTAAAATGGCGTTGAATTAGCCCCTCTCTAAGGGCGGCTGTTCTCTTTTTGAGCGCTTCAAAAAGAGGCCGACGAAAGGTGTTTCCCTGGCTGAAACCGCCCCTTACCTCAAACCATACGTCGCTTTTATCCTTGCCACTAAGGGAGCAATCGCTGCCTCTAAAGGCAAGGTAGCGATAAAACAAAAGGGAAAAATTGGCGGCCCGTTTAGCAGGCGCGGTAGCTTCCAGAATCTTTCTGGTGTCTTCCGGAAGCGGATAAAACTTTCTCTCGGGTCTGTCGTTTTTACTCTTGCTTTTCTTTTTCATCTTTTCCCTCTGCTGATGCCAGAAGTTTTAACCATTTGAGATAGGCAAGTGCTTCACGGCTTACCATGAGGTATTCCTGAGAAGAACCCTTGGCAATGGCCTCAATAAGACTTAGGTCTTTCCCTTTAAAAGGCGAATGTGGTGCCTTGCGGCAGAGCCAATCTTCAAGTTGCCGTGCAAGCAAGGCGTGCGAGTTTCGATTTTTTCCTTTGCCTTTGCTTAACAAAAAAGCCACCGCCGGACCAAGGCCATTTCGCACCACCAGTGCAGGGAACTTTTTTACCAGGGAGACGTATTCACTAAACTTGGTTTTCTCTTTGGCCTCTGCTACAGCAAGGCTGGCCTCTCTGGCGCGCTGTTGTTCGAGCATACGATGCACCTTCATGAAAGCTCCTCCCCGTAAAAATTTAGACGCACAAGCCCACGGCCCACCGTGGCATTGCCACCAAACTGGTGAAGCCCGGCAAGTTTCTTCACGGTTTCAGCTACTTTTTTTGCCGAAAGGCCTTTAGGCGCACTTTCTGTCAGGACAAAGCCGTAAAGCACGCTTTCAGCAGGCAGGTTTTCTTCATTCCAGAGCGCGCCTGTTTTTGTGTCAACCGTGCCAGTCTCTGGATTAATCTTAATGCGGGTGACAACTTCCATGGAAAACTCCGCAAAGGAGGCCATCACCGTATCACTCACTATCACGAGATTATGCGCCAGAAGGTCTTTAAAAAAGGGTTCTTGGGGAAACACAAGCCCTGCTATTTCCTCTGCCACCTTGCCAAGGGCGTCTTCCTTCCTGGCATTGAAGGCAAATTCTTCAAGCACGAGCTTATCGTCGAGCAAAATTTTGCACGAAGAGGTCACCAGGGCATCTTCGTCACTTAGGTTATCAAAGGAGTTTCTCAACTCTTCAAAATCCTTAAGCCCTTTGAACCCAAAGAAAGAAAGCTCTCTCTGAAACCGCGCAAGCACTGCAGGCGAGCTTATCCAGGTGAAAATACCCTTCAGGGACTTCACCGGAAAAAGCAAAAGCCTTAGATCCGTAAACCTGGCCGCACCAGCGTGCTCGTGGGCAGCTTCAGGCTCAGGGCCAAAAACCTGATTTAAAACGTCTTTTTCAAGCACGCCTCTGGCCACCGCACGGAGCGCACCTTTGAATCCTGATCCCTGCATCATGGGAAGGTCCGAGCCTTTTTCACGCTGCACCGGAAGGTCAAGGTGCGAAACACTTACCCCTGCACCGGGATGAAAGGCCGAAACACAATGGCAAATAGCTAAAAGGTGTGACATTTAAACACCTCCTTGGAATTTGCTTAAGCAGACAAAGCTCAGGCCAAAGCCTGCCTGGCCGTATGGGTAAAAAGAAAAGTCGTCTGCCAGGGGCCTAGCCCAAAAGTTTTCGAAAATCTTTTCCTCTTGCTCTTTGGTAAGGGCGTCCTCAAATAAAAGGGCATAGACTGCCCCAGCAGAAACGGTTTTCACCAAGGGCCTTGGCCTGTTGCGCGAAATGTCAAACCCTCCGAGCACTTTTGCTTTCGGGACCACAGCGCCCACAAGCCTTGCCTTAAGTGCACTTAAAGGCAGAGCGGGGAGAGGTCCACTTTTAAAAACACCGAGGGTAGCGAGCACCACAAAGGCCATACGCGCACCACCCTTCGCCTCAGGTCTGTTCGCAAAAGGAAGGGGCGGCGAGTCCATGGTTTCGTAAAGGGCAAGTTTCCCTTCGCCCCCCAGGGTAAGCACACCTTTTTCGGGAAACTCAGAAGGAAGCCCGGAAACCCCCACCACAAAGCTTACGCCATCTTTCAGCCTTACAACCGACTGGGTATATAGATGCCCTTCGCGCACCCTGCGGCTGCCTTTTTCAAGGGCTATCCCCACACGCCGCTCTATCTCGAAAAAATCACTAACGAAGGCGCGATCTCCTTCTGAGGTGAAGGTTTCCGCGTTTTTAAAGAGGTCAAAATAGCTTTCTTCACCAAGAAAAAACTCCTCAGCAGGAGGGCTATAGCCCTTTGGTAATTGCCAAATGCCAAATCCATCAGGCAGGCTCAGACAGGCGCCTTCAGGTTCCTCAGGATAGGAAAAGACCATCTTGCCGAGGCCTTCGTGGTAAGCCGCGGCTTTCGGTGCTGGGAAAAACACCCGGCCGTCCTTTGCGAGAAACGGCCCGCAGAATTTCAGCCTGCCCAGGGAGTCCGGACCACCGAGGCTTTCATGGCCCTTGCGCAGCACCGCTGGCGAAAGCCCAAGTGCCCGCGCAGCTTCTGCGCGAATAGCACCTATGAAGGGCAAAATGCCCGGCACAATCTCTGTCTCAGCCACAAAGACCCCGCCGGCGCTAAAAGGCCCTGGTCTTCTGAAAAACAACACGTCAAGGGGTTTTATCCGTAACCAGCGCATTTAGTCCCCCTTTGCCAGAAAACGAGCTATTTTTAAGGCCGCCAGAAAACTTTCGTAGGCATTAAATTCCATAATTCTGCTATCAGGGCTTGCTTCCCGATCTTTTTTGATTTTTTCTTCAAGCTCTAATAGCGCCTGGTAAAAATCAGCGAAATCAAAAGACCCACTATGCTCTCCTGAAGAGGCCCTCTTTACGAGATAGCTGATAGTTTTTTTCAGTGCTTCAGCTGGCAGACCCCTTGCGCCTGACTCCAAAGCCTCAAGCGGGGTGAGCACTCCACCTGCCACGCGGCCTGAAGCCAGATGCGAGATCACGTTTTCAAAACCTTTCAGGATTTTTCCTTCTAAAAAGCGTGCACCAAAAAAGGTTTCTTCTCCTGAGCGGCGCATTAGGAGTACCCCCCAAGCGTTGCGCCCAAGGCCCTCTTTGACCTTTTCTTTCAGGAGCTTGTGAACGCGCTCGGCCACAAGGTAAAAAGGCGTGCGGTGATGAGCCAGGATCACCGCCATGCTAAGGGTGGCCCCTCCATCAAAAACATCCTCACTCTGGTAGGCCCGGGCAAGATAGCTAACAAGTTCAAGGACCTGGGAAACACTGCTCATGGCGAAAACGTCGTCTCCCCCCGCGTAAATAAGCCTTGCCAGTGCCAGTTCTTCTATCTTCGGGACTTTTTCCATGGCAAAGATCCGTAGCCTTTCGGCCACAAAGCGATGATAGTGCGGAGAGATCGGGAAATGCGCTTCGCGAAAGGCAGGCGGAAGTTTTTCCTCGCGAACAAAATAATCCCGCCAGTATCTTGGGTTCACCTTGCTTCCTGGGCCCTTGAGGATCTCTCCCATTTTGTCGCCGTCAGCGGCAATGAATGCAAAGTAGCGGCCGGGGGTGCTGGCTCCCTGCCATTTACCTTCTCTCACCAGGGTTTTGATACGCTTTTTAAGGGCTAGCAGGGATTTTTTGATTTCGGAAAGGATTGCGCCGTCTATCCTTATGCCGTAAACGCGTTCTATCCGTGCAGGATCAAGGCTTTCCTCAAAGAGCCATTCACCATCAGCCCTGAGAAAGCTTTTCTTCTCAGGGGTATCTGCCAGCTGCCAGAGGGCTGGCAGAGAATTTGAGGCGATGCCGGTAAGTTCCACCAGAGTTTGAACTTTTGCTGCGTAATCTTCTGCTTCAGCTTGCAGGGCTTCCCAGTTTTTAAGCACAGCTTCTTTAAAAGGAGCGGTGGCAAGGTCAGCGGTAGAAGGAAAAAGATGATGATCTATCTCAAGTTCTTTTTCGAAAAAGGCTTCGCATACCAGGCGTTTGGTAAGACACACCGGACAGAGGATCTCACCGCGGCGCAGGCGCCCGGCAAGTTTAAGCCCTTTGGAACGATCTTGCACCCCTTGAAGTTCTTCGAACTTTTTGCGCACCGCAGCATAAGAAGCATTTTCTCCAAAAAGGGCGGTAAAAGAACCACAAAGAGTGCATCTTTCGCCAGCGACCACCTGCTGGACAAACGGACGATAGAGCTTTACCCGGGAAAAATAAGCTCCTGCCTTCTGGGAAAGAAGCACGTAACTTGCTCCCATGCCCCGAACTCTGCCGTATTGGTCAAAGAATCTTTTAAGTAATTCGTATTGCTTATGCTGCTGGTCTTCTTCAGGAAGATGCCCTGGCAGAAGTTCATCAAGGTCTTCTTTTTTCTGCGGGAACGGAACCACTGCATAGAAAAAGTTAAGAGAGTCTCGAAGGTGTGCGGCTGCCTTTTCCCACTGCTCTTTGGGCAGCGCCTCGCAAATGGCTTGTTCAAGAGAAGCCCGCACGCCTTCAAAAAGGGTCTCAAGGCCCGTTTTAAGGGCCTTTTTCATCTCTTCAATCAGTAGAGGGGCTTTAGACCATGGTGCCAGAAACGAAAAAATGTTGGGAAGGTTTGCGACGCGCACACTATCAGCGGAAACTTTCTCTCCCAGGAACTCCCTGGCAAAAAGGGGCTGATCATAAAGGTGCGGCATAAGCACGTTGTCTGGCCCAAGCTCTTGCGCGATAACTTTTATCACCTGCCAGGTAAGCCAGGAAAGCATAAAGCTTGCCATCCAGAGATCCTGAGTACGGCGGGCAAGTGAGATAAAATCCTGCACTCCTGCCAGAGAGACGATCCCAAGGGCAGGCTCTGGCCAGCACGCGGCCGCAGCGCTGGCCATACTTGCCGCGTTGTAAAGACTGTAAACAGGACAATCAGGATGCGCCGGAAGCGTTCTTATTTCGGGAATCTTTCTGGGAAGCTCCCACCAAAGCCTGACAAAATCTCTTTGAGGGTCTTTGCTGGAAGCCTTACTGCAAAATTCCTCCAGGGCGCCACTTAGCTTTTCGCGTGCTTCTGCCGGGTCAAATTCAAGCTTTATACAACGGGCCGAAAGTGGGTGAAAAAAGCAATCAACCGTGTCAGGGCCTTCAAGCGGAGGGATGCCCCAGCCAAAGGAAAATTCCACTATGTCTTTTATATCTTGGGGAAGTTCCTTGCCTTTGGCAAGAAAACCCAGAGCCGCACCAAAAGTCTCTTTTTTAAGCTGCCAGAGGTTATTGGCGCTCATTTTTGCTTCCCTCTTTCTTTTCCTTTTTTGGTGCTACAAATTCCAGAGCGTAAGCCGTGTCCTGTGGGGGAATAATGAAAAATTCCTCGTCCCTTCTTACCAGCACCAGGCTCTGGTCATCTTTCAGGGGATAAAAGCTCTCATTAAAAGCCGAAAAGCTAAGAAAAAGCCTCTCAGCAAACTGGTTAAGGGTCATAAAAAGAGGAGATCCCCTGCGCACCGCACCTAGGCGTCCTCTGTCTTTGAGCTTTATCTGCATTTCTTTGTCAAAGATAAGGGGAAGCCCAAGAGCTATGTTCTTTAGCCCGGAAATCTCTTTGGTTTTTCCGGCTGATTTACTTCGCAAAGCCTGTAAAATGGTCTCGTAATCTTTTGAATGAGATCCCTTGCCGAAAATACGCCCGGCCTTGATGCTATTGGGATGCAGGCGAAAAAGTCTCAGCCTTTTTCCTGCCCGGCTAAGAGCCTTCTCCCATGCTTTCTCCCTTTCCTTCCCTTCCTGAACCGCCTCAAGGGCCACTTTCCATTTGCCAGGTGCAAAAAAGGGATAAAAAATAGCCTCCTCTGAAGGATGGTCACTTCCCGAAAAGGATTGTTTCAAAAATTTTTGAATGGCAAGGGGCGCGGCATTTAAAAAAGCTCGTTCTTTGCCCCGGGGCAGCTCAAAGGCAATGAGGGGTTTTTCACCTTGAAGGAACTTGATGGCATAACTGCCAAAGCCCCTGCGGCTTCTGGCTCCAAGGCCACCAAAGAAACATGCCACCCAGAGGACACCGCTTGCAATTTTAAGATAAGTCTCAGGCCTTTTGCCCCAGGCCATCATGCGAAACTTAACCTTGCTGCAAGGAGCAAGAGGAAGGGTTCCGCGCCTGATTCCTGGGCCAAGAAGATAAGAGATTTCCGGTTCCTTTGCGGCAGTGTCCCAAAAGTTTGCAAGCAATTGTGTTTTTTCCTCGAGAACCCTGAAGACAACGTGGCTTTTCTGGTCGGTAGCGCCGAAAATTTCCGTCTCAATGCGGCGTACGTCTTCTAGGCCATAGACTCCCAGGGCCAGCGCCCGGAACCAGTAGCGCAAGGTTCCCTTTAAGGAAGCCAGCCTGAAGGTGGCCTTTTGCTGGTCTGCTCCGCGCAAAAACATAGGGCTTAAAACCGTGAGTTCAAAATCGGCATACGCTTTTTTCATGGCCTAAGTCCTTTTGCGCAAGTCTTTAAGTTCTTTTAGCACTTTCTTTAGTTTTTCAGGGTCTTTGAGAATGGGAATTCCCACCACCGGGACTTTTCTCCCCCTGGCTATTTCTATCCAGTTGGGCTCTTCCTCCCAGTAGTTAGACCAGGCTATGAGTGGAAGGGCAAACCGGGAGAGGCCCTGTCCCATGGCTTCTATTTCGTTGGCAAGGGATGCTATGTTTTCAAGGTCTTTAAGGTATTTGCAGGAGACCACGTATAACTCACCTTCGTAGCGGAAACAAAGGTCGATTTCCGTGCGGTGAAATGTTTTTTCTTCTTTTTGAAAAACTCCGAGTTTTACGTTTACGTAAACGTCGGTGTTAAGTCCGCGGGCAATAAGGGCTCCGGCCACTTTTTCCCAGAGTTCCCCCCGTTCCCTATAGTCTTTGCCCAGGCGTGAGACTTTTTCAACGAAGGCTTCGCCGTTTTTAAGGACCTGCGGATCAAGCAATTCTTCAGGGGGAAAAGCCTCTGTTATAAGCTGATATTCCGACTCGCCTGCGATAGCAAGCAACCATTTTAGAGGCACTTCCGGAATGTCTCGTCTTTCGTCTCCCTCAAGGTGGGCTATCTGGTGCTTCTGGTTGTCGATGGAATAAACTGATGCCCCATGTTCCCGGGCCCAGAGGGTCAGAAATATGGCCTGAGACTTTGTCCCCGAGGTAATGTTTACCTCTACTTCTCCCTTTGGCCGCGGAAAGCTGAGCACTCCTGAACCGTAAAAATCCACCCCCACAAAACGAAGACGAATTCCGGTTTCTTTTTCTATTTCGTCTTTTTGCCTGCTTAAGCGCCCAAGAAGGGTTTTTGGGTCTCGTGGGTAGCCCACTTCGCCGCTTTGTTTATCAAAAAAAAGCCAGGCCACTTCCGGATTGTGGGCAAGGATGGCCTTGAACACTGGTTCTACCTCACGCCCCATAAATAGCAAAAGATGCCGGTTGAAGCGCTTCAAATCTTCCTGATCATGCAAAATAAGGCTCAACTTGAAAAATTTGAAATTATTCGGAAAAAAATATTTTTTTATCTGGGTTTTAACGGCTTCTAGATGTTTTTCTTCCATTTTGTCGTATATGTTAAGAATCTTAATTTTGCGCCGGCTTTCTGGCACCAGGCGCTCATGAACAGAACGATCGTTGGTAAGCACCAGCATGGCCTGATGAAAGGCCTCTCCTGCTTTTTCGCGAATAAAGGCAAAGTTTAAGACTTCACGTGCTTCGTCTTTGGTTTTTCCTTTTTCCTGAGAGGAGGTAATTATTTTCATAACGCAAAAGTTGTTCCCTGAATTAATAAAAGCTCTTTCAAAAAGAATTTCTTCGTTGCTGGAAGCCCTCACCTTGAGGCCTTTTGCGTTTTCTAGAAAACTTTTAACGATTAACTCTCCGAATAGCTGGTATTCCTGCGCTGCTTCTTTCAAATACTTAAGAAGCTTATCAAAAAGCTTCTTGGCAGCTCCCGTAAGCTCGGGAGGCACAATAACTTCTGCTTCAATGCCCTGCAGCTTTAAAAATTCCTCAAGAGAATAAGTTTGCGGGTATAGTTTTTTTACTTTTTGGTACGATTTTTCTCGAATGGCCTCGGGAGTAAAAAGCAAAACCCTATGGTTTTCAGGATAAAGCAAGAACAGCCTTTCAGGAAAAGACGCGTAAAGCTTTCCTGCAAGACAGGCGGTCAGGTAGTTGAGACCTCCGGCAGCATTGTAAAAAATGCGCTCGTAGGTTTTTGTTTCTAGCTCTTTTTCTATTATCGCTGAAGAAGAATTCTCACCTCTTATGGAAGAAGAAACTTCGTGCACTTTCAGGGCAAGCCCAGGGTAAAGTCTCTTTAGTTCCTCTGCTATGGTTTCTGCTTGAGGACGAGTCCTCTGGGTGGGCATTAAGACGCAGAGGGTTTCCTCTGGAGGCGCAAAGGATTTAAAAAGGGCGGTAGCAGGATTTAAAGTCCCCAGCACTTGAGTACCAACCAGGGAGAAAAGAACGTTTTCTTTCATCCCTCCATTACTCAACAATTTATAATTCCTTATCGTAATCAAAAAGAAAAACTATAAATTGTACTTTCTATAAAGAAAACGTTCGCGATAGAGCATAAAAGATGCCAGGCAGACTTTATGGGCCAGGTGATAATTTGTTCCGGCTGAAATTGCGATTCCAACCACTGGTATGGCCTTGAGTAATCCTTTTTTGGTAAGCCGAACTCCTATTTGTTCTGCCACTTTTTTAGCAATCTGTACAAACCAGGATTCACTTAGCTCTGCCCAGGTTTTGTTTCTAAGTATATCACGGGCTACTTTTTCTAGGTGAACAAGAGCACCAGGCTTCCCGGTCTCAGCAGGGCCAAAAGCCCTTGTGAACACGTAAAGCACGTAGGTGCGTTCTTCCAGGTCTTCGGGTGGAAAACCATAATACGTGGCGTATTCACTAATAGCTCGCAGACTGCCTGTAATGGATATCGCCAGGTCAACAGCTATTCCCGGAAGAGAGAAGGCACTGCTTATCCCGCCTTCAACGGTTAGTGCGCCTTTGTATTTGAGGTCAAGATGCTTTACGAGATCGTCTATTTGTTTGAGTTCAAGGGCTAAAATGTCAGAAGAAGAATTGACCACGAGACCTTTTTGCCTAAATTTTTCGTAAATGCCTTTTTTGTTAACGGAGTATGCGGCAGTATCTGTGAGAGCCAAAAGAATTGATTTAAAAATAGTTTCGACAAGCTCTGTGGGCACGCCGGCAGTATCAAGGGCATTTTGTAGAAAACCAAGTCCTTTTTCTGGAAGCTGAAACATTTTTCTTTTGAACTTATTAACAGGCCGATTTTTCCAGGCATCTATTTCTTTGAGGGCTTTTTGGTCGTAAGGGGTTAATAAAATTTGTTTGTTGTGGGTCATCTGGTTCCTCCCTGGCAAGTGTGTTTTCACTTTTATAAGGCTTAGGAGAAATGGAAAGCGTGCATGAGGTAGCAAAAATTTTTTCTTGGCATATGGCAGAATCTTTGCTATAGCAAATTAAGTTCTTTGACAATTTTTGGTCCAAGAAAACGGCACAAATTCAATATTTTGTGGTGGGAGGGGTGGGGTAGCACAAAATGCATTGTTACCCACCCTTAAATTCCCGTAGGGAGTGGAAAC
>NZ_ATXH01000036.1 GCF_000421585.1 Thermodesulfatator atlanticus DSM 21156 | reverse complement strand
AGATAAAACTCCCTGATGCCGTCATAGCATCTACTGCTATAGTGCATCAAAAGATACTAATAACTAACAATGAGAAAGATTTTAAGGATATTGTAAAAGTCTGGAATCCATTGAAAGAAATATGATTTTAACAGCCGGAATACGGAAAATTCAAAGGGCAAAGGGCGATGTGCGCGGAAGGTCGTATAGGTTGTAAAAGTTGTAAAGGTTATAGAGGTGGATAAGAGGTTTAGTGGTGGGTAGTTGGAAGGAATTGATGGTTTGGCAGAGATCGCACGAAATGGTTTTAGATGTTTATAGTTTGGTGAAAGACTTTCCCAAGCAGGAAACTTATTCTCTAGTTGATCAACTAAAAAGAGCAGCTTATTCTGTTCCAGCAAATATTGTTGAGGGGTGTATATATGAAGGTAGTAATTCTTGCTGGTGGATTTGGAACAAGGCTTAGTGAGGAAACTCACTTAAAGCCGAAGCCAATGGTAGAAATAGGAGGTAAGCCCATTTTATGGCATATTATGAAAGTATATTCTGCTTATGGTTTTAATGATTTCATCATTTGCCTTGGATATAAAGGTTACGTTATAAAAGAATATTTTGCCAATTATTTTCTACACATGGCAGATGTAACTATAGATTTAAAGAATAACAAAATAGAAGTTCATAGTGCCAAAGCTGAACCATGGAGGGTAACGCTTGTTGATACTGGGCTTAATACGATGACAGGTGGTAGAATTAAAAGAATCCAAAAGTTTATTGGCGATGAGACTTTTATGCTTACTTATGGAGATGGCGTTGGAGATATAGATATAAAAACTTTGGTAGAATTTCATAAAAAGCATGGCAAATATGCCACAGTTACTGCTGTCCAGCCCTCTGGAAGGTTTGGGGCTCTGGAACTGGATGAGAAGGACAATGTCTTATCATTTCGAGAGAAACCCAGGGGAGATGGCGCTTGGATAAATGGAGGTTTTTTTGTTTTGGAGCCTGCTGTTTTTGATTACATAGAGGGCGACGAGACAGTATGGGAGAGAGAACCTTTAGAAAATCTAGCGAAGGATGGGCAATTGGTGGCTTACAAGCACAGAGGTTTTTGGAAATGTATGGATACTCTTCGAGATAAAAACGAACTTGAAAAGCTTTGGCAATCTGGCAATCCTCCTTGGAAGGTATGGAAAGATTAAGATGAAAAAGACCATCCTCCTTACAGGTGCAACTGGCTTTCTGGGTAGTCATCTAGCAGAAAGATTTGTTCACGAAGGATATAAAGTTATTATTCTTAAAAGAAGCTTTTCTGATATATGGAGGATACAGCATATTATTAACAAACTTATATGTTATGATATTGACAAAATATCTTTAGTTAAACCTTTTGAGGAATATGAGATAGATGTAGTTATACATACAGCTACAAAATATGGAAGAAAGGGTGAAAGTGTTAGAGAAATAGTCGAAGCTAATCTATATTTTCCTCTTCAACTTTTGGAGATCTCCATTTCGTTTAATACAGGTACTTTTTTAAATACGGATACTATTTTGTGCAAGTATTTAAATTACTATTCTTTATCAAAAAAACAATTTGTTGAATGGCTAAAGATCTTTTCTGAAAAGATAAGGGTAATTAATTTGAAATTAGAGCATATATATGGAGAAAAGGATGATACTACAAAATTTATCCCTTGGATAATAAATCAGCTATTAAAAAATGTAGAAGAGATAAAATTAACCGAAGGTAAGCAAAAAAGAGATTTTGTATATGTGCAAGATGTAGTAGAAGCTTATTATATGGTCTTGATTCATATAGACAACTTAGAAAAAAGATTTTACGAATATGAGATAGGTTCAGGCAACTCTATGCAAATTAGAACGCTAGTAGAACTTATAAAGAAGTTAACAGGTAATAATAAAACTTTTTTGCATTTTGGTGCTTTACCTTATAGAGAAAACGAAATAATGGAATCTAGAGCAAACCTTGAAATGATAAAGCGAGATATAGGATGGTTCCCCAAAGTCTCTTTAGAGGAGGGACTTCTTAGAACTATAAGATGGTATAAGAATAGGGAGAAAGTTAATGAAAGAACATAATTTATTCGCTGGCATTTATAAAAATAGAAAAATTTTTATTACAGGCCATACGGGTTTTAAAGGAAGCTGGCTTGCGCTGTGGTTTACAGAACTAGGAGCAGAAGTTATAGGATATTCCTTAGAGCCACCTACAAGGCCCAGTTTATTTGAGGTGCTTGGACTTAAGAAGAGAGTTATTCACATAATTGGAGATATAAGAGATGAAGCTAAGCTTAAAGCTGTGTTTAGGAAATATAAGCCAGAAATTGTATTCCATTTAGCTGCTCAACCGCTTGTAAGATTGTCTTACAAAGAACCAAAGCTTACTTATGAAACCAATGTAATCGGAACCCTAAACCTTTTTGAAGCTGTTAGAGAGACAGAAAGTGTTAAGGTAGTGATAAATGTAACTAGCGACAAATGCTATAAGAACAAAGAGTGGGTTTATGGATATAGAGAGAATGATCCAATGGGAGGGTATGACCCTTACAGTTCAAGCAAAGGATGTGCTGAACTTTTGACTGCGGCATATAGAAATTCTTACTTCAATCCCGAAGATTATGGGAAGACCCATCAGGTTTCTCTGGCCTCGGTGAGAGCTGGAAATGTAATAGGAGGAGGAGACTGGCAGTTTGACAGACTGATCCCCGACTGTGTTAAGGCGCTTTCAAAAGGCGAAGTAATAAAAATAAGAAATCCTGAGTCTATAAGACCATGGCAGCATGTTCTTGAACCGCTTTATGGATATCTTTTGCTGGCTGCCAAGATGTGGGAAGAGCCCACTAAATACTGCGAGGGATGGAACTTCGGTCCGTCCGATGATGATATAGCTACCGTAAAAGAAGTAGTAGAAAAGGTAATAGCCTTTTGGGGAGAAGGTAAATATGAGGTTATTCCAGACAGGAAATACCATGAGGCAAGGCTTTTAAAGCTTGATACAAGCAAGGCTAGAATGAGGCTAGGGTGGCGGCCAAAATGGAATTTGAACAAGGCTTTAGAGCAGACAGTGCGCTGGTATAAGCTTTTTTATGAGGAGCAGGAGGATATGGTAGAGGTTACAGTAAATCAAATCAAAGAATATTGTGCTGAGGCTTAAAATGTCAGAAGGAAAACAAGTGTTTTATCAGTGGGAGTGGGATGAGGAAGAAGAGAAGAAGTTTAATGAATATGTTCATATTCTAAACATGAAAATGTTAGATGAGGAATATGGTGAGGAGAATATGGAGGATTGGTAATGAGAGAGGGTGAAATTTGGTGGGTTGAAGCGGGATATACTGACAGGAATAGACGAAAAGCGCGTCCAGTTGTTGTAGTTAAAGTACTTGAAAGAGATGCTTTTTATTATCTTCCACTAACTTCTCAAAAAATAAACTCTTTAAAAGAGGGAGAGATTTTACTTACTCATGAGGATATGGAATCAGGAACTATAAAAACTTCTAAAGTTTTAGTGTTTAAGGGTTGTATATGTAACAGAAAATATTTATTAAAAAAAATAGGAAAACTTAAAAGAGCCTCTTTTGACAAAGTCGTTAGAGAGCTTATTTTTTACCATACTAAAAACTATGTAAAGATATTTCATACCTCGTCTCCATTCACTCCTGGAAAAACTCGTATCAACTATGCTGGCAGAGTATATAACGAGAAAGAGATTCAAAATCTCGTAGATTCAGCCCTTGATTTCTGGCTTACAGCCGGAAGATTTGACCGCGAGTTCTGTGCTAAGTTTTCCCAATACCTGAATGTCAAACATGTGCTTACCTGTAACTCCGGCTCTTCAGCCAATCTACTTGCCGTATCTGCCCTTACTTCTCATAAACTCAGAGAGTTTAAGCTTAATCCCGGAGATGAAATTATCACTGTTGCCGCAGGTTTTCCAACGACGGTAGCTCCCATAATTCAGAATAATCTTGTTCCGGTGTTTGTGGACATAGAACTCGGGACCTACAACATAAATACTGATCTTCTGGAAGGAGCCATATCTCCAAGGAACAAAGCCATATTTTTGGCCCACACTCTCGGGATTCCCTTTAATCTTGATAGAGTTTTAGAGATAGCGGAAAAATACAATCTCTGGGTAATAGAAGATAATTGTGATGCCCTTGGTGCGGAATATACCCTTAAAAGAGAGTACAAACTTATAAACGGCAAGGTTGTAAGCGGCAGGCGGTTCACTGGCACTTTTGGGCATATTGGGACTTCAAGTTTTTATCCAGCACATCACATAACGATGGGGGAAGGGGGAGCTGTATATACAGACGATACGAGGCTTTATAGAATTCTTCTCTCTTTTAGGGACTGGGGGAGGGATTGCTGGTGCGAGCCGGGAAAAGACAATACGTGTGGGAAGAGATTTTCCCAGAAGCTTGGAGATTTACCGGAGGGTTATGATCACAAATATATTTACTCACACCTTGGATATAATCTAAAGATTACGGATATGCAGGCAGCCGTTGGAGTTGCCCAGCTCGAGAAGCTTGCAGGTTTTGTAGAAACAAGGCGCAGAAATTGGCAGAAGCTTTATGAGGGCTTAAAAGAACTGGAAGAATTTTTTATTCTGCCGCGATATCCTGAAAATGCTCATCCTTCGCCGTTTGGGTTTGTGCTTACAATCCGTGATGGTGCTCCGTTTACACGGAAGGAGATAGTTTCTTATCTTGAAGAAAAAGGAATACAGACAAGAATGATCTTTGCTGGGAATATTACCAGACAGCCAGCTATGGTAGATGGGGGTTACGAATATCGGGTAGTGGGAGAGCTGAAGAATACGAATAAGGTCATGATGGATACATTTTGGGTTGGAGTTTACCCAGGACTTACAGATGTCATGGTAGATTATATGATTGAACAAATAATTTGCTTTTGCCAAAAATTTTAAATGATATAGGTGTATACCGATGAAATATTTGATAACAGGTGGTTGTGGATTTTTGGGTTCTAACTTAGCATCTGAAGTTTTGAGAAAAAGAGAGGAACTTATAATATTTGATAATCTTTATCGGATTGGTTCATATGAGAATTTAGAATGGTTAAAACAACAAGGCGATTTTAGATTTGTGCATGGGGATATAAGAAACAGAGAAGACATAGAGAAAGTAATAAAAGAAGAAAAACCAGATGTTATTTTTCACTTGGCTGGACAGGTAGCAATGACAACATCTATAGAAAATCCAAGACTTGATTTTGAAGTAAATGCACTAGGAACCTTTAATTTACTTGACGCTGTTAGAAAATACTCTCCAGAAAGCATAATAATATATTCTTCAACTAATAAAGTTTATGGTGATCTTGGATGGGTAAGATATGAAGAAACAGAGACGAGATATATTGCTCCAGATTTTCCAAATGGGTTTCCGGAAAGTATTCCTTTGGATTTTCACTCTCCTTATGGTTGTTCAAAAGGTGCTGCCGATCAGTATATGCTTGATTTTTGTAGAATATATGGGATCAAAACGGTGGTTTTTAGGCATTCTTCAATGTATGGTGGAAGGCAATTTGCAACTTATGATCAGGGATGGATAGGTTGGTTTTGCTTGAAAGCAATAGAAATTAAAAAAGGCTTATTAAAAGAGCCTTTTACTATACATGGCAATGGGAAACAAGTCAGAGATGTATTATATGCTGATGATATGATAGAACTATATTTCAAAACCATAGAAAATATCGAAAAAGCAAAAGGAGAAGCCTTTAATATTGGTGGAGGAATGGAAAATAGTTTGTCTTTACTTGAGCTTTTCAGTCTTCTTGAAAAGGAACTCGATATAAAAATGAGGTATAAGAAGCTTCCTTGGAGAGAAAGCGATCAGAAGATATTTGTGGCGGATATTAGGAAAGCACAAAAACTAATTGGTTGGCAACCTAAAGTTAGTAAATATAACGGAATACAAAAAATGCTAGAGTGGATTAAAAAACTTGTATAAAATGTGCTTCTATTCGATGAGATGGAATGGACGTATAGTAGCGATAGCAGGAAATTTTAGATTAGAAAAACATCATTATATCGCTTTTGTCGGTTGGATTTCAAAAATAATTACAGCAGTATTATTACTAATAAATACTAGAATTTTGATTGATTTAATAGGAATAGAAGGATTTGCTGCGCATTCAATAATATTTTCGTTGATAGGATGGTTAGCCTTATTCAATTTAGGTTTACCAAATGCTGTACAAAATACTATTTCTAAATATAGAGTCAACAAACTTTCATATGCAGAAATTTTAAGTGTTGTTGAATTTTTGGTTATAACTATATTTTGGATAGCAATACCTGTATTATTTTTATTGTCTTATGGGGTTAAAAAGTTTTTGTTAAATAATTATCAATTTGTAAATTTGTTATCTTTATTTATTTCATTATTTTTAATTTTCCTAAACGGTCTTACCGAAATTTATTCGAAAATTTTGTTTGCGGAACATAGAGGATACTTGCCTAATATGTATCCAGCAATTATTTCAATATCAATTTTTTTTATCCTTGTTATATTTAAATTTTTGGGTATAACTAAATTTAATGTGGTACTATGCAGTTATTTTATTCCTTATGCGTTTGTTTTTATGTTAGCTCATATGCAATCTGTTGGATTTATATTCCCAAAGTTCAATAGATTGATGATTAAAGAACTTTTTTCTCTATCTAAAAAGTTCTTTATTTTTGCTCTACTTGCAGCTTTAACTTTAAGAGTAGATTATATTATCATGTCAAAAATTTTAAATGCACAAGAAATAGCAATTTATAATGTCGATTTTAAAGTTTTTAGTTTGTTCTCGGTACTTTATAATACTCTTTTATTTGCGTTGTGGCCGGTAATGTCAGAATTGCTTCACAAGAAAGAATTTCTTCTAGCTAAGAAGAAGCTATTTAGTACTTTAAAAATCGGTTTTGCCTTGGTTATTTGTGGAACATTGTTTGTTATAATATTTAAAAATTCTTTATTTCAAATCATAACTGGAAGAAAAGAATTATATTTATCCTATACCACAGCAATTTTAACCGGTATTTATTTCTTGGTCAGGATATGGACGGATACTTTTGCAGCAGCGGTTCAAAGTATAAATGAAGTAAGTATTTTAATTAAAACTGTCCCTTTTCAGGCATTTATAAGTTTAATTGGCCAATGGTTCTTTGGTAGTTTATATGGAATTAATGGAATATTTTTAGGATTGATTTTATCTTTTTTACTAACAGTGGCTTGGATTTTGCCAATAAAATTTTATAAGATTATTAAAGGGGTATAAAAAGTGAAAAATACACTTCTTTCTATATGTATTCCTACATATAATAGAGGAAATTTTTTGAATGAAACTATAGAAAGTGTTGTATTACAAATAACAGATGATATAAAAGATAAGGTTGAACTTTGTATAAGTGATAATGCCTCCACCGATAATACGGATGAAATTATAGAAAAATGGAAAAAGAAGTCCCCAATTCACATTGTATATCATAAAAATGAGGAGAATTTAGGTCCGGATAGGAATTATCTTAAAGTTATTGAGATCGCCAATGGTAAATATTGCTGGTTACTTGGTAGCGATGATAAGCTTAAAGAGGGGAGTATAGAAAGAATATTAAATGAACTAAAGGAAGAATGTGATATTTATTTATGCAATAGGATAGATTGTGACTTTAATATGAGGCCTGTTAGGGTGAGTTATTTTTTAGACAGAAAAGTAAATGATAAAGTGTTTGATTTTTTAAATAAAGAAGATTTTAAATTTTATCTTAAAAATGCGAGATTATTAGAAAGTTTTTTCACTTATTTAAGTTCTGTAATTTTTCTAAAAGATAAATGGGATAAGGTTTTATTAGATAGTAGGTTTATTGGGACAGGGTATCCTCATGTTTTTAAATTAATGTCATTTTTTTATTTGGATTCTAATTTTAAAGTTAAATACATAAAAGAGCCTCTAGTTTTTTTTAGAAGTGGTAATGATAGTTTTTTGGAAGGAAGAGGTGTTGTTGGAAGGTTTTTGTTAGATTTAAATGCCTGGGAAATGCTTGCGGATAATTTTTTAAAAGAGGAAGACTACAGGAAATTGTTTTTGAGAGTTTTTCTTTCTCATTATAGATGGATGAATATTCTTAAAATATTAGCTTATGTGTATAGAGATGTTAGTAAAGAATATAATGATAAAGACATAATACGCAAAGTAGAAGGATTTGGTTTAAATAAATATTTTTTATGTTTTTTAGCTTTATGCGCGAAAATCTTAAGCTATAAAATAGATTTCCTAGTAACATTAAAGAAAAAGTTAATAAAGATGAGTTTTTTAATCATTTTTTAAAATGAGATCTTTTGCGAAGTTTTATATGACTTGGTTTTTGTATGTACCTTACCTGTTGTTATTTTGTGTATTTTTTTTGTTTGGAATTTATAATATATCGATTTTTCATAGAAGTTCTCTACTTTATAAGTTGAGGATATTTATAGAGGTATTAATTGTTTTGATATTTCCAGTTTATGTTTTGATTAAAAAAAGGATAGAAATACCATATTTTATTTTAATAATTTTTTTAGCTACATTGCCATCTGTATTTTTAATGGGATTGCAAGGTACATTTTCGATGACAACATTTAGTTATATTGTTCTTTTTTTGACTTTTTTGGTTACCTATAATGTAAGTAAAAGGCAATTCTTAATGCTTGCAAAAATATCGGCTTTTTATTATTTAGTTTTCAGTTTTGTTGTTATATTTTTGGTTTTGAAGGGTGTGCTCCCTAATAAGGTTATTTATTCTGATGGAAGGGTTAGATTCTTTATGGGGTTTGAGTATGTGAATCATTTTTCACTAATTGTTTTTTTGTCATTTTTAACGTTCTGTTTTGTGAGGATGTGTAATATGTCGTTTGTTGTACTTTTATATTTTATATTAATTCTTTGTTTTACTGGTTCACGTTCTTTTTTCTTTGCTATAGTTTTATCTCTATTTGTGGTGATAGGTATTAAATTCTTCTTGTTTTTACCTAAACCTTGTAAATCATTATTGATGCTATTTATTGCTTTTTTATTTATAATTATCGGAATCATTTTGCCCTTGGGTTCGTATGCTTTAAGGATTGCATATCCTAACTTAGATTATCTATTTTCTTCCAGACTATATTTATATGAAACTAGTTTGAAGGAAAACTTTTATTTAATAAATTTTTTCTTTGGGAACGTGGATCCAAATGTAGATTCTACATATTTAGATCTTATTGGAGGAATAGGATTTGTGTCCGCAATTATATTATTTTGCTATACACTAATTGCTGTTTATAGGTATAGTATTAATGAAAAATATCTAGAGCTTTTTATTATTTATAATATACTTTTAGTTGGTATTGTGGAGCAAATATTGTCACCAAGTTTTATTCTTTCCTACTTATTTTTGTATTTAATATCTATTAAAAATAGAAATTTGATCATTAAAATTTGAAGTAGAGTTTTCTATGATGGATTTATAAGCAATGAAAAAGGTCCTATTCATCCAAGCTCGGGATTATGGAGACGCAGTTATTTCCACAAAATTGATTAATACATTAGGTAAAAACCTCCCTGATTTAAAATTGGATGTATTTACTAAGCCAATTTTTGTTAGTATTTATAAAAATAACCCATATATAAATAAAATTTACTGTTCTAATTTTCCTATTGGAAAGAGTAAACGATTAGATGTTATTAGCAATATAAATTTAATAAAAACAATTTTAAGATTGAGAAAAAACAAATATAAGTATGTCCTTAATATAGTTGGTGATATCAGAGAAAACTTTATTGGTAAATTAATCAATCCAAAAAAGAATATCGGTATTTTATGGCACAATGATCATTTGTATGCAAGATTTATTAGAAATGGTAATGGAAAGTTTTTAGACGAAAAAATAAAAGTACCTCGAGATGTTATCAACATATACGATATTTTAGACTTTATTGCTACATACTTTGGCTGTAAAAAAATTGAACCACCTAAAATATTTCTTGACCAGGAAAAACTTTTAAAAATAAAATTTAGTATTCAACAAAAAATTATAGCAATACATCCTTTTACAAAGAAGAAACATAATTTCTGGAGTTTTGATAAATGGATTAAGTTAATCAATATTTTAAAGAAAGATCATATCTTATGGATATTCTGTGCGCCTGACGAAAGAAAAGTGGCAGAACATATCTTTAAAGATTTAATAAATAATGAAAAAGTTTCAATTCAAACCGGTAATCTAGAAGATTTTTTTATTAAACTTTCTCTATCAAAACTACTAATAGGTTTAGACAGTTTTGCGGTTCATGTTGCTTATGCTTTAAATGTTCCAAATATTATGCTAAACGGTCCAAATAATTATAAAATATGGCAACCCAAAAACACAAAAGTTGTTTGCAAAACAAATGTTTGTAAATATTATCCTTGTTATAATAAACCTCTATGTGTTGGCAGAAACTTTGAATATATATGTATGAAAGCTATTGAAGTAGAAGATGTATTAATGACAGTAAAAGAGGTTATAAAATGATTTTGAATTTCATTAAAGAACATTTAGAAGTAGTTAAGACATTAGAAGGTTTGGAAAGAGAACATACTACTGGACAGATATTGAGTGAGAAATTTTTTTTGTAAATAAGAGAGAAATGTCTTCTCTTAAATTTAAGCAAAAGTTCTTTTTGTCTTGACAAATCTTTTCTGATATGTTAGCCTCTTGTCAAGCAAAGCAAGGAGGTCGAGTATGAGAAAGTTTACGATGCCAAGTTTCGAAAAGGTTAAAGAGATGCTGTCAACCTGTCTTTATATGTAAATGAGTTCTGCTATTTTAGTCCACATAATCTTCTAACGTTGACCATACTTGTTTATGGGATGATTATGGAAGGCACATCAAATCTTCAGCGCATAACTGATTCCCTCCTTTATTGGGCTAAAAATGAAAGCCTTTACAAGAGATTTATGCGTTTTTTTGACAAGCGTATGGACTTAAGGGGTATAGGGCTTTTTCTTTTGAAGAGATTTTTGTTCTTATTGAAGAATGTCTCTGGTTCTAAGAAGGTAATGATCTATTTGATAATAGACAGGCATGAATGGGAGCGAGGGAAGAAGGTCAACAATTTGCTTACTTTGATGATCTATTCTCCGGAGTGGAATATAGGGTTTCCGATACAGGTAATAGATTTAGACAGTAAAGGGAATTCTTCTATAGAGGAACGCGAATTTTTATTGGAGGAGGTTTATGAGATATTGAGGGAAGATATAGAGAGAGGTAGGATAGAAGTAATGATATTAGGAGACAGGGAATTTGTAGGAGAGAGATGGGAGGATTATATAGGTAGCAAGTTTGGGAACTATATTTTAAGAGTTAAGAGGGATTACGAGGTATGTGATGGGAAGAAGGTGGTAGATATTTATAAAGAGATGGGTATAGGAGAGGTGAGGGAGATTAGGAGGGATGGATGGAGGGTAGTGATAAAGAGGTTATCTGCTTGTAGTGATAGGAGAGATGATTGTTTAGCATTAGTGACATTAGATATGAGTAGTAAGGCGGAGGAGATAATAGGGATTTATGGGAAGAGGTGGCGGATAGAGAAGATGTTTTTAAATATGGAGAGCAATGGGTTTCGGATAAGCGATACGAGGTTTAGAGACAGCAGTAAGGTAGAGATGTTGGTATATATATTGGCGATATGTTATTATTTATCAGAGGTAGTAGGGAGATTAAATGAGAAAGAGTGGATGAAAGGCAAGAAGAGTATCTTTTTAGCTGGATTCAGAGGGGTAAAGAGGCTTTTTAGAGGGATATTTTTGAGAGAGATAGAAAGGATTTGGGAGATCTTAGTTGAATTTGAGTCTAGATTTAGAATGGATTTAGCATTTAACTTGGTGGCTAAAAGTGTCCAGTAGTATGAGAGGAGGAGTTCAGGAATGTTAAGTGATCTAGATTTTACCGATGTTTCTATACTGGTTGTTGGTGACTTGATGCTTGATAAATATTATTTTGGAAGTGTAAATAGAATCTCTCCAGAAGCGCCTGTTCCTATAGTAGAGGTTAATTCCTCTAAATATACTCTGGGTGGAGCTGGAAATGTACTCAATAATATTATTAACATAAAAGCTAAGGCTTATGTAGTTGGAACTATCGGACGAGATCCAAATAGAGAAATTTTAAAGCAACTTTTAGAAGAGAGAAAAGTTAATTATTATTTATTGGAAAGAGATTTACCTACAATTACAAAAGTTAGAGTTATAGCAGGACATCAACAGGTAGTCAGGATAGATTTTGAAGAGATAAAGTTTTTAGACAACAAAGAATCGAAAAAAATTGAACAATATATTTTATCTATAATTGATAAAGTCAATTGTTTGGTTGTTTCGGACTATGGCAAGGGAGTTATTTGCCCTGAATTATCAAGGTTTATTATAGAACTGGCTTATGAAAAAGATTTTCCTGTAGTTGTTGATCCTAAAGGTAAGAATTGGTCTAAATATAAGGGAGCGACTATTGTTACACCTAACCTAAAAGAGCTTTCTGATGTATTGAATGTAGAAGTAAAGAATGAGGATGGTGAGATAGAAAAATACGGTAAAGAAGTTAGAAAAAAGTATAATCTAAAATATCTGTTGGTAACTCGGTCAGAGAAAGGTATGAGTTTGATTGCTGAAGATAAGGTTTATCATATAAGCTCAGAAGCAAAAGAGGTTTACGATGTTTCCGGTGCCGGAGATACAGTTGTTGCGACACTGGCAACAGCTATGTCCGCTGGATTTAGTATACTAAATGCTGTAAAACTTGCCAATACAGCTGCAGGCATAGTGGTGAGTAAAATAGGCACGGCGCCTATTACTTTAGAAGAATTAAAAGAGGCGCTAAGAGGCTACAAAAATAAAAAGGTTAAATCTCTTAAGGAGTTAATACATGAATTGAAAATATTAAGAAATGAAGGAAAGAGGATTGTATTTACAAATGGATGTTTTGATATTTTACACAGGGGACATATAGAGTATTTAAGAGAGGCTAAAACTTTTGGAGACATTCTTATTGTTGGCTTTAATAGTGATAATTCTATAAAGAAGATAAAAGGTAAAGATAGGCCTATAAATAAACAAGAAGACAGGGCGGAACTACTTGCAAGTTTGGAATTTGTAGACTATGTAGTCATATTTGATGAAGAAACCCCTTATAATCTTATTAAAAACATAAAACCAGATGTGTTGGTCAAGGGGGGCGACTATAGAATTGAAGAAGTAGTGGGAAGAGAATTTGCTAAGGAAACAGTATTAGTGTCTTTTATTAAGGATTATTCAACCACAAGGATAATAGAGAAAATAAGAAGTATCGAATGATAATAGTTGCTGAAAGATCTGGTCTTATTGGTAGTAATATACTTAAAATAATTGAAGAGTGAGCAAATATCAATCTTTTGCAGAAGAAGGTATTTTAAATTTAAGATCGTAAGATTTTTAAAAAGTTTCCCTGGGGAGGGTCGATTTTAGAATGCAAATAAGTATCTCGATTGAGAAAATAGCATTGGATTAGATGAACGATGAATAACCTGGTTCTTAAAATAAAAAAGTCAGCTCCTTATAGAAAGTTTATTGCTTTTTTAATGGAATTTTATAGAAAATTTAAAAAAATGTCAGTTAAACCTGAAGACTATATAAAATCTCCCCCAATTTTGGCTAATTCGTTTCCTAAAAGTGGTACTCATTTATTATTACAAATAGTAGAACCTTTTCCTAAAGTTAAAAATTATAAAAAATTTATTGCTTCAATGCCAACGATCACTTTTAGAGAAAGAAGTAAGATAAATACAATAAAAGTTATAAATTCTATACTTCCCGGAGAAATTGTTGCAGCTCACTTGTTTTATGATGAAGATTATTATAAAGCTCTCATAAAATTAAATATTGCCCACTTTTTTATATCTAGAGATTTAAGAGATGTAGTAGTATCAGAAGCTTTTTATTTATCAAAAATGAATCGTTGGCATAGATTGCATAAGTACTTTAAATCTTTATCATCTATTGAAGATCAAATTATGTTTTCGATAAAAGGAAATAGTTTTTTGAAGACTCCTTATGACTACCCAAATATAGCTGAAAGATTTAAAAGATATGCAAAGTGGGTCAAGCATCATAATATTTTTTCTTTAAGGTATGAAGATTTGATGTCTAAAAAAAGAAGGCAGATTATTTCAGATATGGTGCAATTTTATTTGCAAAAAATGAATGCAGGTGAAAGATATAATCTTGATGAATTAGTTCAAAAGATTTTAGAGAACATAAATCCTCAAAAATCCCACACTTTTAGAAAAGGTGGAAGCGGTAATTGGAGGAACTTTTTCACTAATGAACATAAAAAAGCTATGAAAGAAGTAGCTGGTGATCTTCTTATAAAGTTAGGATATGAAAAAGATTTAGATTGGTAAGATAGGGGTTGATAACTTTTAAGCTTAGAGGTACTTATGCGAATTCTAATACACGATTACGCTGGTCATCCTTTTCAAGTTCAGCTAAGCCGTAAATTGGCAGAAAGGGGATATGAGATATTACATATATATTCGCTTTCTGTTTTAACACCAAGAGGAAGACTTAAGAAAATAAAAAATGATCCTAAAAATTTAAATATTAAAGGAATTGCTTTATCTAAAGTTATTGCAAAGTATTCTTATTTAAAGAGATATTTCCAAGAGAAAAAATATGCAAAATTATTGATAAAAGAAATAAAAAAATTCGATCCAGATATTATTATTTCTTCTAATACTCCTATTGTGATACAAGAAGTTTTACTCAATTTTTCAAAGAAATCTAATATTAAATTTATTTTTTGGCTGCAGGATATATATGGAATTGGGATCGAGAAAGTTTTAACTAAAAAGATACCATTATTTGGGAAAGTGATGGCGAAGTATTTTATTAATCTTGAACGAAATTTATTAGAAAATAGTGATAAAATTATTCTTATTACAGAAGATTTTCAATCCATTTTAAAAAGTTGGGGAGTAAATACTGATAAATGTATTGTTATTCATAACTGGGCTCCATTAGAGGAAATTCCTGTATATCTGAAAGATAATCCATGGGCTAGAGATCATTATCTACATGATAAATTTTGTTTTATGTATTCGGGAACTTTAGGGATAAAACATAATCCTGAGTTGCTATTAAAATTGGCCGAAGCTTTTAAAGAAAATAAAAGAATCAAAGTTGTAGTGATTTCGGAAGGTTTAGGAGCGGAGTGGTTAAAAGAGAAAAAGAAAGAAAAAAGTTTAGATAATCTTTTTATAATGAAATTTCAGCCTTTTGAAGTGTTGCCGCAGGTTCTAGCCTCGGCGGATGTTTTGGTGGCTATTCTTGAGGCAGATGCTGGAATCTTTTCAGTACCTTCAAAAGTGCTCACTTATCACTGTGTAGGTCGTCCCCTACTTTTAGCTGTCCCACAAGAAAATTTAGCTGCTAAAATCATAAGAAAATATAATACAGGAATCACTGTAGACCCTAGAGACATACACGCTTTTGTAAATGCTGCCCGGAGACTGCTTGAGAATAAAACATTAAGAAGTAAACTAGGTATTAATGCTCGAAAATATGCTGAGGAACACTTTAATATTGAAAAAATTACTGACAAATTTGAGTGGATTATAAAGGATGTTTTAAAAACTTCATAAAAAAGGAGGTATCGAGATGAAAAAAGCGTTGGTGTGCGGGGCAGGTGGATTTATCGGGCATCATCTTGTTAAAAGATTGAAAAAGGAAGGTTATTGGGTGAGAGGCGTTGATCTTAAGTATCCAGAATTTAGCGAAACAGAGGCTGATGATTTTGTTATAGGAGATTTAAGAGATCCTTATTTTGTTCGTCATATAATTGATATGAAGTTTGATGAAGTTTATCAACTGGCGGCAGATATGGGAGGTGCCGGCTTTGTATTTACAGGAGATAATGATGCAGATATTATGCATAATTCAGCTCTTATAAATCTCAATATATTAGACATCTGCCACAAAAGAAACATAAAAAGAATCTTCTACTCATCATCTGCTTGTGTATATCCCAAATATAATCAAGAAGATCCTAATAATCCTAAATGTTCAGAAGGTTCTGCTTATCCTGCTATGCCTGATAGTGAATATGGGTGGGAAAAACTTTTTAGTGAAAGGCTTTATCTCGCTTATCATAGAAATTATGGGATGGAAGTAAGAATTGCTAGATATCATAATATTTTTGGACCAGAAGGTACTTGGAGAGGTGGAAGAGAAAAAGCTCCGGCAGCTCTTTGTAGAAAAGTAGCTTTAGCTAAACTGCGAGGAGATGATTATATAGAAGTATGGGGAGATGGTAAACAAACTAGGTCGTTTTTGTATATTGATGAATGTATAGAAGGCACCCTTAAGCTTATGAGGTCAGATTTTACTGGTCCAGTGAATATAGGTTCAGAAGAAATGGTAACTATAGATCAATTAGCAGAAATGATTATGGATATTGCCGGAGTTAAATTAAAGATAAAACATGTGCCAGGTCCTCAGGGTGTAAGAGGAAGAAATTCAGACAATAGGCTTATTTATGAAAAATTGGGTTGGAAACCGACGATGCCTTTGAGGGAAGGATTAGAGATTACCTATAAATGGATAGAGGAGGAGGTTAGAAAAGCGCTGGAAAAAGGAGAGAAATTGTAAAAAAGAAATATAAAAGAACATGATGAGACCTTTGCAAAATTACTTGATTCAGAACATTTCTCATGATATTGCTAGAGAAAAACTATAGGAGTTTGACTTATGTTTAAAAAAGACAATTCTCCTATCACTATAGGCGAACATCTCATCTATCAAAATCTCCCTGAAGACATCCTCTCTCGCATTAATAAACTCATCGACTGGAAACCTTTCGAATCTATCCTCGGTAAACTCTACCCCTCTAAAGTCGGACGCAAGGCCTATAACCCCGTCCTTATGCTCAAAATCCTTATCATCCAGCAAATCTATGGCCATTCTGATCCCGAAATGGAACTCATGCTCAAAGGCAATCTCTTCTACCGCCGCTTCCTGGGCATCTCTGCTCTCGACCCTGTCCCTGACTACTCCACTATCTCACGTTTCCGTTCCAACCTCAAATCTATGAACCTTTACCG
>NZ_ATXH01000035.1 GCF_000421585.1 Thermodesulfatator atlanticus DSM 21156 | reverse complement strand
CCCCACCACGTCATGCTGAGGGAGCGAAGCGACCGAAGCATCTATTAATGGATCCTTCGCCTTCGGCTCAGGATGACAAAAAAAGTAGGCTCAGGGCAGGCTCTTCGCAACGCTCAGGATGACAAAAAAAGTAGGCTCAGGATGACGCAAAAAGGAGCGGCGAGGACGACGATCCCTTATGTCATGACGGAAGAGCGGTTCCCTCGAAGCACCCCAGGTTTTTTGGAAGACCTAAGCATCTGGCAACTCTGAGGAAAAAGAAAGGCGGGGCCAGGCCCCGCCTTGTTTACTAGCCTTTGAGGAGCTGGACAGCCATCTGCGGGATGGTGTTGGACTGGGCAAGCGCAAACATACCGGCCTGCATGAGCACCTGCATCTTGGTGAAGTTTGCGCTTTCTTCAGCAAAGTCCACCTCGCGGATAGCAGACTCAGCGGCCTGCACGTTTACCTTGGTAACTGAGATATTGGCCACGGTGCTCTGAAGCTGGTTCTGCACGGAACCAAGCTCCGCCCGGATGCCGTCGATGTCGCTGATAGCGGCCTCCACAATGGTGAGCGCTATCTGGGCGCTCTCGTAGTCAAGCACGTTTAAGTCGGAAAGCTTTTTGGTCTCCACCTGGCCCATGCTACCGGTGGGGTTTAGCACTAAGTCAGATTGGGTTTTAAGTACGCTGCCTTTGGCCAAGAGCATGTCCGCCGTAAGAGCTGTGTCACTCTGGATATAATAATCTTGGTCTAGAGTGGTGCCCGCATATACCGTGATAGGGGTACCACCAGAAGCAGCGGTATAGAGAGTTAGGTCTTGCTGCACGATGGTTCCCTTAGCCAGCATGGTACCCGCCTTGAGCACCGAGCCAGCTCCCACTACAGTATCCTGTTGTAGGGTGGTATCCCCATTTATTTGGAGACTATCGGTATCTACTACAGAACCACGCGCTATTACGCTTCCACTTGCCAATTTTGACTGGTTGGCCAAAGTCATATCTTGATTAACCGTTACAGCCGCTACAGTTACATCTTCTCCCAAAATAGAACCACTCTTTAGCTGGGTATCATTAACCAAGATAGAACCATTTTGTATCTCCATAGAATCCGTACTGGTAAGACTTGAGGTAGTACCTGCTGCCGCAAGTGTAATGCCTCCTGCATAAGTTACGTTAGTGCCATCAGCAGTAGCACCGGTACCATTAGCGAGATAGCTATCAGACTTTAGACCTACTGTTAGTGAGCCCCCACTTGTAGCATCAGAGTTAAAGGTAATGTTTACATCACCGTCAAGGTAGGTGTCTGTCTGAAGAGTTAGAGTTACAGAGCTATCAAAGGTGAGGCTGTGGCCGTCATAGGCGGTATAACTGGTGCCATTGGAGTCTTTAAACACCAACATGGCATCTGAACTATTAGCAACTGAAATCGTGAAAGAATCAGTTCCATTGGGAGAAAAGGTGATGGTTGCACCATCTTGTAACAAAGAACCACTTTTAAGGGTTATCGTACCAGAATCCCCTGTAGTTGTGGCATCAGTTAACGTGAGACTTGTATCGCTAGTAAGCACTCCGTCGGCTGTGGTGGATACTCCTGTAGCGGCAGCAGTATAAGTAGTAGTATTCCCAGCGTCCCAGGTGTAGCCGATAGTAAAGTCTGCCCCTAAAATAGAGCCGGCAGAGATGGTAGAGCCTGCGGCGATCTTGGTGTTGGCGGAGTCGGAATTGTTGTATTTCAAAACGATGTCTGTATCGAGCGTTACGTCATCGCTAAGAGTAGCGGCCCCGACAACGGTGCCATCTGCCACACCCAAGGCCTTGGCCAAGGAACCATAAGCCACCGTCCCTTCACCTATTTTGGTGCCTGCTTTAAGTACGGAGCCGGCCTTAATGAGCATATCTTGTTCTAAGTCTACAGAGTCGTGGGTATTAACATCTTGGTAATTACCGGCTACGGTTATGTCTCCGCCTAAAACAGTGCCCTTGGCCAGGGTGCTTCCCCATTGGATTACGCTACCAGCTTCGGCCCTGGTGATGTCAGAAGTGTCATTCATGGTGGTGCGTAGGGTGGCATCACCGCCCAAAACAGTCCCTTGGGTGAGAACCGACCCCGTGGCAATAGTGGAACCGGCAGCCAGGGTGGATGTGCCGGCAATGGTCACCTCGGCGTTGGCGGTCATGCTCGCTCCTACACCTTTGCCCCCAAGGCCACTTATTTCAAAATCAGTTACACCTTTTTGGATAACACGGATATGCCCAAGGGTGGAGAGTTGCTGAGCGGGCTTGCCAAGTACTTCGGTAAGGCCGCTATCAGCTTCTACTTTGATGGCCCGGCCATCAGTAGAAGTAAGGACGAGTTTTCCGTCTTCGGTAACCGTTGCGGTAACACCGGTTTCCAGGTTTTTGGCGTTGATAGCAGCCTGAAGGGCACCATCGGCATCGGCACTGGAAACTGTTACGTCTCCGATTAATACGCCGTTAATCTTGAGTCCCTTGATAGTACCTGCCTGAATTTGATCCGAAGTGCTTTCTACCACGGCCACGGCGGAAATACCGGTAACTCCAGAAAAGCGGTTAATCTCGTTAGCCAAAGCCCCTGCGCCGTTATCTGGATTGTTGTTGAACTGAAGGTTTACCGGATCGATGGTGATTTCTTGACCTGTAGAGGCGTTCTTGAGGGTTAATTGCACTTCACCAATGGTGTTTAAGTCCATAACCGCAGTTTTGGTGGCACCAACGGCACTAGTCTCCGCCGAACGGATAGAAAGCGAGGCGGTAACGTAGCTTGCCGAACCGATCTGGAACTTCTTGTTCACAAAGGAACCCGAAAGGAGCTTCTGGCCGTTGAACTCCGTGGTGCGGGCGATGTTGTTGAGCTCGGCAAGGAGCTTGTTGATGTCGCGCTGGATGGACTTGCGGGTCTCGGCGTTCTGGGTGGCGTTGGCGGCCTGAGTTACTTTTTCCTTCAAAGTGTTCAGGATGTTTCCGTACTCAATGAGCGCACCGTCAGCGACTTTGATGAGTGAGATGCCTTCGTTGGCGTTGCGGATGGCCTGGCCAAGACCTGTGGCCGTCATCTTGAGGCCGTCGGCAATGGCAAGACCTGCGGCGTCGTCTGCCGCCCAGTTGATGCGGAGCCCCGAAGACAAACGCTCAAGCGACTTCTGAAGGCTTTGAGAAGTTTTGTTGAGTTTGTTTTGGGCCCTTAAGGCCGCGATGTTGGTGTTGATGTTTAGAGCCATAGCTCTACCTCCTTGTAGTGTTTTTTCCAGGCGTCCCTGCCTTGTCTAATTTTCTTATCGAGCAACGTACGGGAAACTTTAAAAAAATTTGGGAGGCAAAGGGCTAAAGGCAAAGGGCGAAGGGCGAAAGGGGAGCTGGTGGGTTCTAGAGGTTCTAGAGGTTGTAGAGGTTGTAGAAGTTCTAGAGGTTGTAGCTGGGACAGCTCGCCTCGGCGACTGCCTTGTTAAAGAGCTGTTGCTGTTTTTCTGCTGCCAACATGATGATTGAATCACTGGTGAATCAAAAGACTTCAAGCAAAAGACAAGTAGCCAAGGGCTCCGGCAAAAAATGAACTTGCATATTTTGCCTGGCACCGTTTGATTAAAGACATGGCCAGATATCTCCTGTTAGGGCATCTTACCCGGGATTTATATCCGGGATATTTTCTTTACGGTGGTGCGGTTCTTTATGCCGGGCTTCTTGCAAGAAGGCTTGGCTTTGAAACCCGGGTTATTACTGCCTCTGCGGAAAAAGAGATAGAAGAAGTTTTCCCTGAACTTCGCTTTTATCATTTCAACGCCAAGGAAACCACCACCTTTGAAAACATCGAAACCCCTTTGGGGCGCAGGCAAAAGGTCTATGCCAGGTCCCCGGTGATTCCCCTGGGAAAAGTGCCTGAAAAGTTGCGCAAAGCTGAAATAATCCACGTGGCCCCGGTGCTTGACGAGGTAAAGCCTGAAGAACTTTCCCTTTTTGACACGAACTTTTTGGTAGCCAATCCCCAGGGCTGGTTTCGCAGGTTAGATGCACAGGGTAACGTCATCCCCATAAGGCCTGATATAGATGTCTGGCCACAGTTTAAAGCCCTTGTAGTAAGTGAAGAAGATGTCCAGGCTGATCCACATGTGCTCAGCACCCTGCGTGCCAAGGCAGAGTTTTTAGTGGTCACCAAAGGCAAACGCGGCGCAACACTTTTTGCCCCGGACGAAGAAATTTTTTGCCAAGCAGTCCCTGCACCCAGGGTTATTGACACCACCGGGGCAGGCGACATCTTTGCGGCAGCCTTCTTTGCCATGCTTTACGCCACCGGAAAGCCCCTTATCGCCCTTAAGTTTGCCCAGTGCCTTGCTTCTTATTCGGTTGGAAGAAGGGGCCTTGCTTCTGTCCCCACTTTAGAAGAAATTGCGAAATGTCTTGAAAATCCTTAAGCTTCCTAGAGACAGGGGCCTTCTTCTGTGCTAATTAAACAGGCGTAAAATTCGAACGAAGGAGGGAAAGATGAAGATTTACTACGAGCAAGACGCTGATCTTTCGTATCTCGAAAACCAGACAATCTGTATCCTGGGTTATGGTAGCCAGGGGCATGCCCACGCCCTTAATCTCAGAGATAGTGGGTTAAACGTCATCGTTGGGCTTCGTAAAGGTGGGGCTAGTTACGAAAAGGCCAAAGCCGATGGCTTTGAGCCCCTTGATCCGGCTTCGGCCTGTGCCAAGGCTGACGTCATCATGATGCTGGTCCCGGATCAGGTTCAGCCTCAAGTTTATGAAGAAGCCGTTAAGCCCAACCTTTCTTCAGGCAAAATGCTCATGTTTGCCCATGGTTTTAACATCCATTTCGGCCAGATCGTCCCGCCCCCTGATGTGGACGTAACCATGGTGGCCCCCAAAGGCCCCGGGCACTTAGTGCGGCGAGAATATGAACGCGGGGCAGGAGTCCCGTGTCTGGTGGCGGTAGCGCAGGACGCCACGGGAAACGCCCTAAAACGTGCCCTGGCCTATGCCAAAGGGATAGGCGGTGCAAGGGCGGGAGTCCTTGAAACCACCTTCAAGGAAGAAACCGAAACAGATCTTTTTGGTGAACAATGTGTGCTTTGTGGTGGAGTTTCCGCCCTTATCAAGGCTGGTTTTGAAACTCTTGTTGAAGCTGGCTATCAGCCAGAAATCGCCTACTTTGAATGCTGTCACGAGTTAAAGCTCATCGTGGACTTGATTTACGAAGGCGGCCTTTCCTATATGCGTTATTCCATTAGCGATACCGCGGAATACGGCGATCTTACCCGCGGCCCACGCATTATCACCGAAGACGTAAAAAAAGAAATGAAACGCGTGCTTGAAGAAATTCAGACCGGAAAATTTGCCAGAGAGTGGATCCTTGAGAATCAGGCTAATCGTCCGGTTATGAATGCCTTAAGGCGCAGGGAAGCCGAACACAAAATCGAAGAAGTGGGAGCCAAGCTACGGGCTATGATGCCCTGGCTCAAAAAGAAATAAAAATTGCGGGGCCGCGCTGGCCCCGCTTTGCTATGCTACCTCGGCAAAGGCCTCTTTGGCCGCTTCGATAGTATGGTCGATTTCTTCTTCGGTGTGGGCTAAAGATACAAAGGCCGCTTCAAATTGAGAAGGAGCAAGGTAAACCCCTCTTGCAAGCATTGCCCGCCAGAATTTGCCGTATTTTTCCGTATCAGAGGCTGCGGCTTCGGAAAAATTGGTCACTTCTCCTTCGCGGAAAAAGCACGTCATCATGGAACCCACGCGGTTAAAAGTCACCTTGGCCTGAGCAGCACTGGCTGCTTCAGCAAGCCCTTTAGCAAGCCTTTGAGAAAGCGCCTCAAGGCGTTCGTAAGTACCTGGGCGCATGAGCACCCGCAGGGTGGCAATCCCTGCGGCCACGGCTATGGGGTTACCTGAAAGGGTGCCTGCCTGGTAAACAGGCCCTTCTGGGGCAATGTGTTCCATTATTTCGGCTCGTCCTCCATAAGCCCCCACCGGGAGCCCGCCGCCGATAATCTTTCCAAGGCACGTGAGATCAGGATAAACACCGTAAAGCCCCTGGGCTCCAGAAAGGCTCACCCTGAAACCGGTAATCACTTCATCAAAAATCAAAAGGGCACCGTGTTTTTTGGTGATCTCCCTTAAGCCTTCAAGAAAACCGGGCTTTGGCGGCACAACGCCCATGTTACCTGCGATGGGTTCCACGATCACGCAGGCAATGTCGTCTCCCATTTTGGCAAAGGCCTCTTCCACCGCCGCAAGGTCGTTATAAGGAAGTGAGATGGTGTTTGCGACGATCTCCTCAGGGACTCCCGGACTACCTGGAATGCCAAGGGTAGCCACCCCTGAGCCAGCTTTTACCAGAAAAGAATCCGCATGGCCGTGGTAGCAGCCGTCAAACTTGATGATTTTGCGCTTGCCCGTGTATCCCCGGGCAAGGCGTACGGCGCTCATGGTGGCCTCGGTGCCAGAGTTCACCAGGCGCACTTTTTCAATGGAGGGGAATATCTCACAAATCAGCTCGGCAAGTTCCACTTCAGCCCAGGTGGGAGCACCAAAACTGGTGCCGTTTTCTGCGGCAGCCTGAACAGCGGCAATCACTTCAGGGTGTGCATGCCCCAGGATAAGAGGCCCCCAGGAAGCCACATAGTCGATGTATTCTTTGCCATCTACGTCTATGATAAAAGGCCCAGCCCCGCCTGCAAAAAACACCGGGTCTGCTCCCACAGACTTGCAGGCTCGCACCGGACTATTGACCCCACCAGGTATTACCTTTTGCGCCTGTTCAAAAAATCTTTTTGAGAGGATTCCTGCCATTTTTTTACCCCCTTAAATTTCTTCGCTAAAATATTTGCGCATACGCCTGACGATTTCTTTTTCTGTGAAAAGAAGCTCATATTGGCTAAGACTATGTTCTTCCGCAAGGCTTTTGACCAAATTGCGGCACTCTTCTTCATTTGAAGCATGAATCATGGTGTAGAAGTTGAAAGGCCAGTCTACTGAGGTCTTACGCACATAACAATGGGTCACAAAGGGATAGCGCGAAAAGGTCTTTCCGATGGCGTCAAGACGCTCTTCGGGCACCACCCAGGCCACCATGACGTTTCCACGAACACCTGCCTGGTCATGACGAAGGGTGCCCCCAAGGCGTCGGATTATCTTTTTTTCTTTGAGCTTCTTGATGCGGGCTATTACTTCTTCTTCGGTAGTGCCAAGCTTTTGAGCCAAAAGGGCGTAGGGTTTGGGCTCAAGGGGTAGCCCCTCGCTTAAAGCCGCTATGATTTTTTTATCTAGAGTATCAAGCATGTCCGGATCCCTGTTTTACACTTCTTTTCGGGGATACGTCCCTTTTTCGGAACGAAAAATAGGAACGGATCCTGTATATTCCTGTATATTGCCCCCCATTTTTTCCTTGTCATCCTAAACTATTTCCTTGCGACCGTCATCCAGAAGCCTCTCTTTTATTGTACTTTACAATTTTGAACAGTTTTCTTTGTCACCTGAGCCTTAGGCGAAGGATCCACTAATCGATCTCTGGATACTTCGGTCGCTTCGCTCCCTCAGCATGACGGTGGGAAGTCGTCAACCTGCGCCGTAGCCCTGAGCCGCAGGTGAAGGGGAAGCGTTAGCAGAGCTAAAGAAAAGGCTTGAGACAGAAATTTATTTTGGTAACTTAACATGACATGTTAACTCATTAACTGGAGGGTGTGATGGAAAAGACATTCTTAGAAGCCAGCCGCTCCTTTTTGATGGTTATTGACCCACAGGAAAAACTCATGGCGGTTATTAACGAAGCGCAACGAGTCATCAAAAATATTTCTTTGTTAACTCATTTGGCCAGGACCTTTAATCTTCCGATAATCCCAACCACCCAATATGCTAAAGGCCTTGGCCCCTACGTGCCTGAACTTGCCCCTCTTTTTGAAGGGCTGACTTTTTACGACAAAGTAGAATTTTCTGCCCTTAAAAACAAAGAAATTATGGAAGCAGTAGATTCGTTGAGGCCTGCTAGAGACACCATTATCCTTTGTGGAGTAGAAACACACATTTGCGTTTACCAGACTGCACTTTCTTCGTTACTTGAAGACTTAAGAGTCGTGGTTGCTGCTGATGCTACCTCTTCAAGAACCCCTCAAAATATGCAATATGGCCTTGCATACCTGCGTCAGCTCGGAGTTCAAGTAGTTTCAACGGAGATGATCATCTATGAATTTTTAGAAAAAGCCGGCACCCCTGAATTTAAAGCCATGCTTCCGCATCTAAAATAAACCAGCAAGGGATCTTTTCCTATTTTTTGAAACGAAATGGGGAAAGGATCCTCAGCTAAGACAATGAGAGACCTTTGCAAAACATCTTTTCTCAAGGCCATTTAGGATCCGTTCCCATTTTTCGTTCGAAAAATGGGAACGGATCCCTTTGCTTGTACTGACAACACTGATCCCAACAATTTTGCAAAGGTCTCAATAAATAAATTTATGCAAAGGTGTCTTTTGGTATAATGCATCTATGACCAAGAAAAAACTTCCCGTAGGGATACAGAGTTTTGAAAAGATTCGTACGGATAATTTCTATTATGTAGACAAGACTCCTTTTGTAAAGAAACTCGTTGACGAGGGAGGGGGCTACTTTTTTCTTTCTCGTCCAAGGAGATTTGGGAAAAGTCTTTTTCTCGATACCCTGCGCCAGGCATTCCTTGGCAAACGCGAGCTTTTTAAGGGGCTTTTCCTTGAAGAGAATTGGGATTGGTCTAAGAAATATCCCGTAATCTATATTTCTTTTGGTGCAGGGGTGATCGAAGACGAAAACGACCTTATAAAACGTATCCTTCTGATTCTTGAAGAAAACCAGGAAAGCCTAGAAATTACCTGTAAACACGCCGAAGATTACCGGGCCTGTTTTTATGAACTCATCAAAAAAGCTGCGGAAAAATATGGTACCAAAACCGTGGTGTTGGTTGACGAATACGATAAACCCATCTTGGATAGGATAGATAATATTGAAACCGCAGCGCGTATTCGCGAAAAATTAAAAGACTTCTATTCCGTACTTAAAGACGCAGACCCTTATCTCAACTTTTGCTTTCTGACCGGCGTTACCAAGTTTTCCAAGGTTTCGATTTTTTCAGGCCTAAATAACCTCAAGGACATTACCATCCATCCCGGCTATGCCACCATTTGTGGTTACACCCAGGAAGAGTTTGAAAACACCTTTGCCGACCGCTTGGAAGGCATTGACCTTTCCGAAGTACGTCGCTGGTATAACGGTTACTCCTGGCTTGGGGAGCCTGTTTACAATCCCTTCGATATTCTGCTCTTTCTGGATGCTAAAGAGTTCAGGCCGTACTGGTTTGAAACAGGCACGCCTACTTTCCTGATAAAGCTTCTTTTGGAAAGAAGATTTTTTGTTCCTGAACTTGAAGCAGTAGAAGTTGGAGAGGCTCTCCTTGAAAGCTTTGACATAGAAACGATAGAGCTTGAGACGGTGCTTTTCCAGACGGGTTATCTCACCATCAAAGAGCTTCGAAAACGAGGCCCTCGGAGGAGATATCTCCTGGGGTATCCCAATCTTGAAGTAAAGATGAGTTTTACCGATGCCGTGCTTAATTTTCTCTCAGAAAGATTGTCAGCCAAAGAGCGTTTGATAGATAGGCTTTACGATGCCCTTGAAGCGGAAGATTTTGAGGCTCTGAGAGACATATTTTACGGTTTTTTTGCAGGGATTCCGCACGATTGGTATCGGAAGACGGAGCTTGCGGGCTATGAGGGCTTTTACGCGAGCATCTTTTACTGTTATTTTGCGGCGCTTGGTTTAGATGTGCGGGTGGAAGAGGCCACGAACCAGGGCCGCCTGGATATGGCGGTAACCTTTGACGGCCGGTGCTATCTTTTTGAGTTTAAGGTGGTGGAGGATGAAGCCACCGGAGACTCCCTTAAGCAGTTAAAAGAGAAGCGTTACTGGGAAAAGTATCAGGGCAAATGCAAAAAGATTTGGCTTATCGGGGTTGAGTTCAGCAAGCGTGAGCGGAACATCGTTTCTTTTGAGGTGGAGGAGGTTTCGTGAGATTACTTCCGGCCCTGACGACCCATCGCAATAACTTCCCATACTGGTCATAGCGAGGAGGCCCGTAAGGGCCCACTAAGCGATCCAGAACCCTTGCGGTGACTGCTTCAGTATAAATCGCGGGAGTTAAATGGCTCTTTCATTTGCCATTATCTTTTTTCCGCTTCTGAAACTATAAAATCAGCGAATCGTCATCTAGCATCTTTTCCATGGTTTTCTGGCTTCTGCGCAGACGCTCAATGGAGATCGCAAGTTTTATAATTTCATCGCGTGTACGGTCTTCACTTAGGCCTTTCACCCCTAAATCAACGTCGAGATTTCCCAGGCTCATTTCATGGACTTTTTTCGTAAGGTCAGAAAGGGGTTTCAAAAGCTCAAATCTTACGAGAGCGTAAAGGATAACTGTTATCACCAGGAATGCGAGTGGAGCTGCTAAAGACATGGAATTTCCCAAAATGCTCCAGAGATTTTGGTTGTAAAACTTGATTTTGATAGTTCCTGCAGCTTCTCCCAAACGCAGGGCAGGGGCTTTGCCTTTACTTGCCTCATGGCAGGTAACACAGGCCCGCTTAACAAGGAGAGGCTTTTCGTAACTAAAGATTCCCTTGTCAAGCTGCCATCTTTCTGAACCGGGAGGGACACTTTTTAAGTCGAAGTTTATTTCGGCACCGGTGTCCTTTACCATCCCCGCTACAAATTTGGCAAATTCCGGATCATGGATGCGATAAAGGTCGATTTGTTCGCCGGTTTTTTCGGACAAACCAGAAACAGTTTCCACGGCCGAGAGTCCGTTTGTTTTAAGTACCCAGAGACCTTTTACTTCGTCAGAGGACGTAAGAAGGGCATCTACCATTTTCGCGATGACCCGCGAACTGGATAGAAGTTCGGACTGCTGTAAATGTTTGAGGTTGTAGTAAAGCCCCGCAGCAAAAAAGCCCATCACCAATATGAAGAAAAGCGCTACTTTGTCAGCCAGGCTGAAGCGTTTGTCTTTTTTCATCGCATCCTCCACCCACGCACAATGTCTTTGGCTTTGTTGATGGCCTGCTGCGCCAGGTGTCTTTCGTCTATTTGTTCCTGCAAGGCCTTTAAAAAAAGCGACACGTTTGCAAGCGGCAGGCCTTTTTCAGTAGCTTCGGCCTGGAGGAGAGATTTCTTAACTATTAATTTTGCGGCAGGGCCGTAGTGCTTTGCTAAAAGCTTTATGAGTTCGTTAAAAAGCACCAGCGGAATAAGCTCAGAGACATCTTGCTTTTTGTCCGGGCCTTTTTCCGCAAGTTTTTCAAGTTTAAGGGAAAGGGCATTTAAGGCTACGCTTACTAGGGGCCCTGGCGTGGGAGTTTTTAAAACCAAAAGCACCTGATAGCCCTTTAAGTTTTTGACCACCAAAGAACCCGCTTCAAATAGGGCCACAAGTTCCTGGGGTTCATCCTGGCCCTTTTCGGTTACCGTGGCATAGAGTTCATCAAACGAGTGATAAAGAACTTCCTGGATCTCTTTCGAGAAAAACTCTGGAAGATGAGCGAAAACAGGTTTCCCTTCATGGCTTACCAACAGAGCATCTACTTCGTCGAGTTTTACCAGACTGGTGAGCAAGTTTTTCACGATTTGAGCTCCTTTCTCAAGTTGTAGAGTTTTTTACTCCACCAAAGAAGTCCTTTGCGAGGAATGCTTTCCATGCCCAATATTTGGTCTCCCAGGGAAATGGCAGCACTTAGCTTTTTCTTGCTTGAGAAGGCAAAGGCACATATTTCTCCGAGCCCTAGTAGGTTTCCGATTTCCTGGAGTTGAAACATGCTGTAAGAGATGGCCCCAGAAAGGACTTCAGGATCATCAAGGCCGGTTTGTTCTTTAACTTCACCCTGTCGGTCAAGGAGTACGGCTTTCTTAACCTCGGGGAGTTTTTTCTTGAGCTTCTCAAGTAAGGATTCTTCAGGTTCTGGCTCTGGTTCGTCCGCAAGGGGAGGCTCAAGATTAAGGGCCTTTTCAAAGAGGTCTGCGTTGAAAAAGGTCTCACCGGCTTCTCCGTCTTCTTCCTGGCGGATGGCTTCAATAATGAGCGCCTGCACCGGGCCTTTTAGGTTTCCTTCTTCAGGCCACCTAACCGGGGGCCTTACCTCAAAACGGCCGTCTTCTAGGCCCAACAGGAAACGAAAGGCCTCAAAGCCTTTCTTTATCTCGCTTCCAACGGTTTCCACATGGTAAAGGTTCTCGCCTTCTAAAAATACCCGCCCCACCCCTTCTGGCAGGTGAATCAGCACCAGCAGCTTTTCGCCCCTGTTGGCCAGGAGTTGAAGCACATCTGCCAGGGAGACAGTTTTTAACTGGCCCTGCATAATAGGTGGGCCGTTTAATTCCACCACGGTTTTTTTCTCTTTTTGGAATGGTTGGCCCATGGAAAACTCCTAAAATAAAGTTCTTCTTTATTATTTTTCGGAAGCTTTCCTGGTGGGATTTAATTTTTGGGATTTATTTTGGTGATAAGTTCAAAGGTGATATGCCGACGTGAGACGTTTACGTCTTTAACCCGTACACGGACTATGTCTCCCAGCTGGAAGATTTTTCCGGTGTGCCGGCCAATAAGACGGTGGTTTTTCTCATCAAGCACGTAATAGTCATCGTTTAAATCCACCAGACGCACCACGCCAGAGGCGTAAATCTCAAAAAGTTCTACGAAAAAGCCAAAGGCCGTAACTCCTGAAATTACCCCTTCAAAGACCTCACCGATATGATGCTTCATGAGCATGACGCGCACCCTGTCAAGGGCTTCGCGCTCAGCTTCCATGGCGGTGCGCTCACGCTCTGAAAGGTGTCTTCCCATCTCGTGAAGCTTTTCAAGCTTGTAGGGTGGCTTTTTCTTTTTAAGGGCCTCCTTAAGGGCTCGGTGAACTACCAAGTCCGGATAACGCCTTATAGGTGAGGTGAAATGACAGTAACACTCTGAGGCCAGCCCGAAATGGCCTATGTTCTCAGGGGAATACTTAGCCTGTTTTAGGGAACGCAAAAGAAGCGTATTGATGAGATAAGCGTAAGGCTTTCCTTCAACCATCTCCACTACCATTTGGAGCCAGGAGGGCTCAGGCTCGCGCGGAAGCTTGAGCTCAAGCCCAAGCGTCTTGGCAAACTCTACGAATTCTTTGAGCTTTTCAATATCAGGGGGTTCATGCACCCGGTAAAGAATGGGATAGCCCTTCTCTGTAAGGAAGTCCGCTACGGCCTCGTTGGCTGCAATCATAAATTCTTCGATGATAAAGTGAGCAAAATGGCGCTCACGCCGGACAATGTCTTCCGGCTGTCCCTGGGCGTCTAATATCACCTCAGGCTCTGGAAGGTCAAAATCAATACTTCCGCGTTCATGGCGTCTTTCTCTTAGCAAACGGCAAAGGGTGGCGGCGTTGTCAAGCATGCCTAGAAAACGCCGGTATTTGCGTTTAAGGGCAGGGTCTTTTCCTTCAAGAATATCGCGTACGATATTGTAGGTGAAGCGCTGGTGGCTCTTGATAACCGCCTGGCAAAACCTCATTTTGCGGCGTCGGCCGCTTTTGTCAAAATCAATCACAGCCACCATGGCCAGACGGTCCACGTCAGGATTCAAGCTACAAAGATTATTCGAGAGCTTTTCAGGAAACATGGGGACCACTGATCCGGGAAAATACACACTTGTGCCCCGTTCATAGGCTTCTTTATCAAGGGCCGTGCCAGGCCTTACGTAATGGGCCACATCGGCAATGGCCACGTAAAGTCGCCAGCCTTTGGGAAGCTTGCGCACGTAGATGGCATCGTCAAAGTCTTTAGCGGTCTCACCGTCAATGGTGACAAACAAAAGCTTGCGCAAGTCTTCACGTCCGGCCTTGTCTTCATCGCGCACTTCATCTGGAATTTCTTTTAGTTCTTCATTCACCGCGCGGCTGAAGCGATGCGGAAGTTCGTATTTGTAGATGACGGCTTTGATCTGAGTGGAAAGGCTTTCAGGATCTCCCAGCACTTCGATAACACGACCTTCAGGAATACGGCGCCCGGGGCTAAAATCAACAATTTCAGCCACTACCATGTCGCCATCTTCAGCGCCTTTAGTAGCATCAGGGGGAATAAGAATCTCAAAAGGCAAGCGGTCGTCTTCAGGGATGACAGTGGCCACGCGTTTGGTTCTAAAGAAAATCCCCACGATATATTTTTTGCCACGCTCAAGGATACGGATAACCGTGCCCTCTGGGCGTTTGCGCTTTTGAGGAGTTTCAATGCGCACAACGACCTTGTCGCCATTTATGGCACCTTTTAGCCTGCTTGGTGGCACGTAAATAACGGGCTTTTTGGGTTCTTCTGGTTCAAGTAGCCCGTAGCCGTCAGGGTGAATCTTCAGCTTTCCGGTGACTAGCTGCATTTGTTCAGGGAGCCCGTAACGCTTGCCCTTGATGTGCACCACCTTGCCGGCTTTGGTAAGCCGTTTCATAAGGGTGCGAAATTCTTTGCGGTCGCTTGTGGGGACATTTAGCAGATGGTAGAGCTCGCGCAAAAGCATGGGGCGACCGGTTTTTTTCATGGCCTCAATGACTTCTTTTTCAGTAGGAAGCCCCTTGCGGGGCGTTTTTTTCTTCTTTTTAGCCATTCAGTTCCCTTCGTATTTTAATCGGTGTCATCATGAGGCGACCTTTACGCCCACGCGATCTCAGCTACACCCGTCATCACGAGGCGGCCATCGCCCGCCGAAGTGATCCCTGTCCCGAACACAGTGAGGGATCTAGATTGCTTCGCTCCTGCGGCGCTCGCAATGACCGAAAAACGGGCGCTCGTAATACCCTCTTATCAAGGATCCCAACCTCTAGAACCTTTACAACCTCTACAACCTCTAGAACTTCTAAAACCTCTAAAACCTCTACAACCTCTACAACCTCCTTATCACCTCTCACCGATCACTCAATCTTAGCAATTTCATCAGTGGTAACGGTGCGTATAAGCACTTTTTTCCCCGGCACATTGGGGCGTGTTTCCTGGAGCAAGAAGCCTGTTATGTCCCTCAAGAACACGTGTCGTCTGAAGCCATCTGTTGGGGTATAGATCAGGGAAACCCCTTGCACACGTCCGTCGCGGTCAAGGACAATGTCAATTCTTTCAAGAAAATTAATGTTGCCCGGCCCAAAGTCCGTATAGACATAACCCAAAGTTGTAGGGGGCCTATTAGGTGCAAAAAAGTAAGCAGCATAAAGGACTTTTTCTTCCTGGCTTAGCACCGCACCACACGCAAGCCCCGGTAAAAAGAAAAGCAAAAACAAAATAATTCCTAAACGCATAATGCTCTCCTTATTTCCAGCCGCCAATTAAATGTAAATGGATATGAAAGATAAGCTGGCCGCCGCCCTTTTCCACGTTGAAAAAGAGTTTGTATCCACTTTCAGCTGTGCCAAGCTCCCTGGCAAGCTGTTTAGCAACCATAATCATCTCGGCAATGAGTGGGGCGTCTTCTTCGGTAAGGTCGTTAATGCTACGAATGTGTTTTTTGGGAACAATAAGTATGTGGATAGGGGCCTGGGGATTTATGTCTTTAAAGGCAACGATGCGATCGCCTTTGTAAACAAAATCAGCGGGGATTTCGTTGTTGATGATCTTGCAAAAGATGCATTCTTCTGCCATGGCTACCTCCTTTTGCTAGAGATGTTTTAATCTTTACCCTTTGATACAGCCCATGGGCAGCACTTTGGCAACTTTTAAGGCAAGCCGTGCCTTATGGGCTACTTCCACTACCTCGCTAACATCTTTATAGGCCTCTGGGGCTTCTTCGACAAGTCCTTTTTTAGATTTTGCCCTTACGACAATGCCCTTTTTCTTAAGCTCTGCGACGATTTGATCCGCCCGCCAGCGTTTAAGGGCAGCGTGGCGGCTCATAGTACGCCCAGCCCCATGGCAGGCTGAGCCAAAGGCCTTGTCTTCGCCTTCTTTGGTTCCCACCAGGATGTAAGACGCTGTGCCCATGCTTCCGCCGATGATCACCGGTTGCCCCACGTGGCGATAACGCGCAGGAAGCTCCTTGCGCCCAGGCCCCCAAGCCCTGGTGGCGCCTTTGCGGTGCACGTAAAGTTTTTTGATTTTGCCATTAACCGGGTGTTCTTCAATCTTGCAGGTGTTGTGGCTTACGTCGTAAAGCACGCTAATTTTTGCCTTGGGAAGGACTTCTTCGCAGACTTCGCGCACAAGATGCGTAATCACCTGGCGGTTTGCCAGGGCACAATTAACCCCGCAGGCCATGGCCCGATAATAACGCTCACCCTCTGGCGAACGGATAGGCGCACACACTAATTCTTTTTCGCGTATGGGGATACCATATTTTTTAGCGGCCTTGGCCAGCACTTTGAGATAATCCGTAGCAATCTGGTGCCCCAGAGCGCGCGAACCACAGTGAATGGAAATAACCACGTCTCCTTGTTCAAGGCCAAAGGCCTCTGCAGCCTCACGATGATAAATCTCCGCTACATACTGGACTTCAAGATAATGATTCCCTGAACCCAGGGTGCCTACCTGGCGATGCTGGCGTTTTTTAGCTTCAACGGAAACACAACTTGGGTCAGCTCCAGGTAGACAACCCTTTTCTTCGATGAACTCAAGATCTTCGGGCTCACCGTAGCCCTTGGCCACGGCCCAGCGTGCTCCTCCAACTAGCACTTCGTCAAGCTGATTCACCGAAAGCTTAAGCTTTCCTTCAGAGCCCACCCCGGCAGGGATGGTATGAAAAAGCTCGTCGATTAATTCTTCGAGGAATGGTTCTACTTCTTCTCGTTTAAGACCCGTGCGCAGGCAACGTACTCCGCAGGAAATGTCATACCCAACGCCACCAACAGAGATAACGCCACCTTCATCTGGGTCAAAGGCTGCCACCCCTCCGATGGGAAAGCCATACCCCCAGTGGGCATCTGGCATGGCAAGGGACGCTCGCACAATTCCCGGAAGGCAGGCGACATTGGTGACCTGTTCGCGCACTTTTTCATCCATTTCTTCAAGGAGCCTTTTGCTGGCAAATATGCGCCCAGGCACATTCATAGCCCCCTTTTTGGGTATTTCCCATTCATAGTCGCTTATCTTTATAAGTGATTTTATTTCCATCGGCCCCTCCTTGTAGGCGGTTTCAAAAAGACACGTTCTTAAATGAAGATAAGCAAGTCTTCGTACTTAAACAAGAAAAATTCAACTCAATGCCCAGGACTTCTGTGCGTTTTTGTAAAGATTTCTCTTTTTCGTTCCGAAAAATGGGAAGGATCCCGCTCCCGATACTATTACCAGGAGCGTAAAACAGATGACACTTGAAAAAAGTCATTGCGAGCGAAGCAATCTAGATTCCTCTCATAACAATTCTTGGCAAAAAACCGAAAAGATGATATGTATTCGCCCTTAGAAAAGAGGGTGGAGAATGGCCAAGCTGGCGAATAAACCCCTACTAAACGGTACCATCAATAAAGTCATTAAAGTATATCCCCAAACGCTCTGGCAAACAGGCAAAGAACGTCCGGAATACTACCTGGCCCTTCTTCTCGGGGATATTTTTGCCGTGTTATTAAGTGTCTTCCTGGCTGTTGTGGTTAGGTATGAGCTTGGGAAGGCCCTTCCTCAAGTACCTTTTTTATCTCTTTCCCAAGCCTGGCTAATTTTAAAGAAATTTTGGTGGTTGCTTTTGGTGGTGCCTTTTTGTCTTGGGTATTTGCGCACCTACGACCGGCGTCTTCCTTTCTGGGAGGAAACCCGCGAGGTCATAAAGGCCCTCATCCTCTCTTTTATCATTATTTATGCCCTTTTGGCCGTAAGAAAAAACGTTAACGAAGTGTCTCGTCTCCTGCTAGGACTTTCTTTTATTTTTTCCTGCTTTTTAGTGCCATGCTGCCGGTATTTTACCAAAAAAATTCTTTTTTCTTTGAGGGCCTTTCGGCGCAAGGCCTTGATCCTTGGCGCAGGAGAAGGGACTGCGGAGCTCATCCGGGCCCTTTCTGGAGAAAAATATCTTGGCTATGAGGTCATCGGGCTTTTAGATGATGACCCTGCCAGACACGGTCGCCTGGTTGAGGGCAAAAAAGTTTATGGCGGGCTTAAGCAGATAGGGAAATTCATCAGGTTTTTGAATATAGAAAGCGTCTTTATCGCGGTGCCTTCTTTTACCAGTAAGCAGCTTTCCGAGCTTTTTGCCAACGTGCAGGGCATGGTAAAAGAAGTCTGCATTGTGCCGGAGTTTAAAAACTTTGGCATGCTAAACGCCGAAACCCACACCCTTTTTCACGAAAAGCTTTTTCTCATCAAGGTGCGCAACAATCTCAAATCGCCGCTGAACCAGTTTATCAAGCGCAGCTTTGATTTAACTTTGAGTTTTCTTTTGTTACCGGTTTTGCTTCCTGTTATGGGCATTATTGCTGTTTTGATCGTGCTTGATTCACCGGGCTCGCCAATATTTGCTCATGAAAGAATCGGTAGAAACGGTAGGAAATTCAAAGTTTATAAGTTCAGGAGTATGTATAAAAATTCAAAAAAAATACTAGAAGAATATCTTCAAAAAAATCCCGAGGCTTTAAAAGAGTGGAACACATATTATAAGTTAAAAAATGATCCTCGTATTACTAAGGTTGGGAAATTTTTACGCTTGACCTCTCTTGATGAATTGCCCCAGATCTTTAATGTCATTAAAGGAGATATGTCATTAGTCGGCCCCCGTCCTGTTACCTGTTCTGAAATAGATACCTACTATCAAGATTATGCTAGCTTTTATTTTATGGTCCGCCCTGGCATTACAGGTTTGTGGCAAGTAAGTGGGCGCAGCAATCTGACCTATGAAGACCGGGTAAAGATGGACGTCTGGTACGTGCTCAACTGGTCTTTGTGGCTTGATTTTACCCTCCTTGTCAAAACCATAAGCGTGGTAATTAAGAGAGAGGGGAGTTATTGAGTTAGGCTAAAGGCAAAGGGCTAAAGGCAAAGGGGATCAGTGATCGGTGAACAGGAAGTGGTAGAGGTTGTAGAGGTTCTAGAGGTTGTAGAGGTTGGGATCTTTGATCAGAGGGTGTTGCGAGCGAACGCCCTTTAACTCGTCATTGTGAGGCACGAGGTGCCGAAGCAATCTCAGGCGAAGCAATCTCGGTAAGCGAAGGGACAGGGATCGCGTGGGCGTAACGGTCGCCTCGCGGTGACACCTTGTCTGATACAACATGCTCCATTAATAATTTTGCAAGTCTCAAAAATACAATTTTAGGTGATCAAAAATGAGAATAGAAGAACAAAATCAAGAACAATTAGACCTCAAAATATTACCCAAAGAGGCAAGGAAGGAATTGATAGAATTCTATGAGGCACTTTTAAAAAAATATAAAATTAAAAGAAAGAGGATTTTACCTGAGGGATTTTATCAACCTGTAAAAGTAGAGTCTTATTCCAAGATTGCTTTAAGAGAAGAAATTTATGAAAGAAGATAGGATTTTTGTAGATACCAATATTTGGATATATGGGCTTACCGAAAGTAGAGTAAAAGCTGATCAAAGAAAAAGAGAAATTTCTTTAGAGCTGCTTGAAGAATTATTTCAGTTAGAAGCCCAAATCATTATATCTATTCAAGTATTAAACGAATGTCATTGGAATCTTATTAAGAAATTTGAACTGCCAGATGAAAAAGTTACAAAACTGATTTGTAAAAATGTAACAAAAATTGCAAATATAGTGGGTATAGATTTTGCTACCTATAAAAAGAGACCTTTGCAAAACATCTTTTCTTAAGGCCCGTTCAAGGATCCGTTCCCATTTTTCGGAACGAAAAATAGGAACGGATCCCTTGCGGTTGTGCTTGCAATACTGATCACGCTGATTTTGCAAAGGTCTCAAAAAATCTAGTACATTAAGAACTAAATACAAATTATCGTTTTGGGATAGTCTTATAATAGCATCAGCTTTAGAAAATAATTGTTCGATTTTATATACAGAAGATAAAGATATGCAGCACGGACAGGTAATTGAAGGGAAGTTAAAGATAATCAATCCTTTTACAGAGGACAATAAGTGAGAAGTGAGTATAGGCGATAGGTGAAAGGCGATAGGTGAGCAGTGAGCTGTGATAAGAAGGTTGTAGAAGTTGTAAAGGTTCTAGAAGTTGTAGATGACATAGACGATTGGCTAAAGGCTAAGGGCGAGAGGCTAAGGGCGATGGGCGAAAGGTGATCAGTGATCGGTGATCAGAAAGTGGTAGAGGTTTTAGAAGTGGTAGAGGTTGTAGAGGTTAGGATATCATGGCGAGCGTTTCCCTTTTTAGGTCATGCGAGCGAAGCGAAGCAATCTCATGGAACAGGTGGAGTTTTTCATGCTGAAGGAGCAGACTTCTTTTGTCCTTTTGATGGTACGAGCTTTTTTTGTCATTCTTCTGAGGGAGCGATTCTCTTTTGTCATTCTGAGGGCCTTGGGCCCGAAGAATCCACAGGTCGATTAATGGATCCTTCGCCTTTGGCTCAGGATGACAGAGGAGAAGTAAGTATGACAGAGGGATGGCTTCGGCTCAGGATGACAAGGGAAGAGTGGTTCTGTATGACAATTCCTTCTGTCATGCTGAAGGAGCATAAGCGACTGAAGCATCCACAGGAGTATACTGCTACCTTAAAAATCCGGACACCTCAGAAAGGGAGAGTTAAGTTAAAATAGTTTGCCAAGGGAGGTGTCCTATGAAAAAGCGTCAGTTTTCCCCAGAAGAAAAATTAGCCATAGTTCTAGAAGGCCTAAAAGGCCAAAAGTCCGTAGCTGATATCTGCAGGGAACATCAAATATCCCAGTCGGTGTTTTACCGCTGGCGAGACAAGTTCCTGGAAGGTGGTAAGAATGCCTTGGCTTATGGGGCTCCTTCTCAAAAAGAAGCACACCTCAGGGCTGAGATCGAGAAACTCGAAAGGATAATAGGCAAGCAGGCTATTCAGATTGAGGTTTTAAAAAAAACCGAAGA